>DAHVZZ010000247.1:0-4065 GCA_027323785.1 Acidobacterium sp.
TGTAAAGGGCGCCGCAGAGAAGAAGGCCGGCGTTCAGGCAGCCCTGCACGACGAGCCTGATCTCGTGGCTCCCGTGCGCCGCTGGAGCCGACGCGTAGAGTCCGTAGCGCCGGGCCACCAGCATGTAGGCCAGAACGAACCATCCCAGATACACAAACGCTATCGGATTCGTCCAGAATCCGGCATGGACCGCGAGTGAAGGATCGATGCGGCCGACCAGAAAACTGCGCACTGCCAGAGCGATAGCGAATGCAATCAGAATTGCCACAAGGTCATTGAGAGCCATGATCGCTGCGGTGGCAACAGCGGGGCTCATTGCACGGAATCGCCGGCCGGCGGGAAGGCTTGTAACAGTGCCCTGTGATCCAGCCGCAGAACTGTGGTTCGCTAAGTATTCGGACGTGGCCATATCGCAAAATCCTGTCCCATCTGCGAGGCAGGTTGAAAAACGTTGCATTGCAGACACTTGCCAGAGTCTGTCGTTAAGTATCCGAAAACTACGGAATAAACAGGAGTCCGACTGTCACTGCTTTCGTGCGGACCTTACGGAAAAAACCGTGCTCTCTATCTGTCGACAGAAAAAATAATCCGACTGTTGCACTGGACCGGTTCGGGGGGAGCAGGGTACTTTGCCTTAATAATTAGAACGATACATCAACTCCGGCCGCTTTGCATCGTTAAATTTGCGATAGAGCGGCTTGGCCGTCGGCATGGCGCTGCGAATTGCCTGCAACTAGCCTATCTCAGCCTTCCAGGCTGCGCCCAAGCCTCGGACTCCCTGAGAAGCCTCGGATTCCCTGAACGGATATCCATGCTATATCGTCACAATGACGGAGTCAAATCAAAAACACCGGATCGAATCTGGAAGTTCTTCCGGGCAAAATTCCGCTGGAGACCACTGAGCGCCCGGCCCCGCCGAGGATTCGGCTGCTGCGGGATCTTCTGACAGCCGTGGATGACGAATGCGGGGGAAATCTGCTGCGAAAATCCGCCGATGAGCGTGCAGCTCTTTAGAATGAGAGAGACATGAGCAGCGGAAAAGACAGGATTTCACCGGAAACGGGAACCGAACTGGGCGGGAAGATCACCGAGCGCACGGCGCGGATCGGCATCGTTGGAATGGGCTATGTGGGTTTACCGTTGGCGCTGCTGTTCAGCGAGCAGGGCTTCCGGGTCACCGGATTCGATATTGACCCGGCCAAGGTGAAGGCTCTCAACGCCGGTGGATCGTACATTGTGCGGATTCCAGCCGCGGAGATTCAGTCGGCGCGGCGACGCGGGTTCTCGGCGACAGGGGATTATGCGCTGGTGAGCCAGATGGATGCGGTGATCATATGCGTTCCGACGCCGCTGAACGAGTACCACGAACCGGATTTGAGTTACATCACGGGAACGGCGCAGGCCATTGCTCCTCATCTGCGCAAGGGCCAGTTAGTGGTGCTGGAGAGCACGACCTATCCCGGAACGACGGAAGAGTTGCTGGTGCCGCTGCTGGAGGCGGGCAACCCGGCGGGACTGCGAGCGGAACCGGCGGCGGGTGCCGAAGGCATTCTGGTGGCATTTTCTCCAGAGCGCGAGGATCCGGGAAACGATACGGTCGCGCGGCGCGATATTCCCAAGGTGGTGGGCGGTGTCGGGCCGGCCTCGCGGGAAGCGGCATGTGCGCTGTACGGGAGCATCTTCAATCGCACGATTCCGGTGTCGTCGCCGGCGGCCGCGGAGATGACCAAGCTGCTGGAGAATATCTACCGGTCGGTGAATATTGCGCTGGTGAACGAGCTGAAGCAACTGTGCGAGCGAATGAATATCGACGTGTTTGAGGTGATCGACGCGGCGAAGACGAAGCCATTTGGGTATCAGGCGTTTTACCCGGGGCCGGGCCTGGGCGGCCACTGCATTCCGATCGATCCGTTTTACCTGTCATGGAAGGCGAAGCAGTTCGACTTCCGGACGCGGTTTATCGAACTGGCCGGCGAGATCAACAGCCGGATGCCATATTACGTTGTGGAGCGGACGGCGGAGGCGCTGAACGGGCATCGCAAGCCGCTGAATGGGGCGAAGGTGCTGGTGCTGGGTGTGGCCTACAAGAAGGACGTCGACGACCTGCGGGAATCTCCGGCGCTGACCATCATCGAGCTGTTGCGTCGGCGGGGTGCTGAGGTGGCGTACAACGATCCTTATTTCCCGCGGGTGGGCCGGGGACGGCACTACGATCTGAATCTGGACAGCGTGCCGCTGTCGGATGTGGGCGGCTACGACTGCGTGATGATCGTGACCGATCATTCGGCTTACGATTATGCGGGTCTGGTGCGGGATGCGCAGCTGGTGATCGACACGCGGAACGCGACGCGCGGAATTGAGTCGGACAAGATCGTCCGCTGCTAAAGAAGATTTCAGGAAAAAGAGAAGAGAGGGACCTGTGCACGAGTTTCCACGCATTCGCCGTTTACCCGCATACGTATTCAACATTACGGGCGAGCTGAAGGCGGCGGCGCGCCGTCGAGGCGAGGACATCATCGACTTCGGAATGGGAAATCCGGATGGAGAGACGCCGAAACATATTGTCGAGAAGATGATCGAGGCGGCCCGTCGTCCGGAGACGCACCGGTACTCGCTGTCGAAGGGAGTTCCGCGTCTGCGCCGGGCGATCTGCAACTGGTACGACAAGCGCTATGGCGTGAATCTAAACCCTGACACGGAAGCCATTGTGACAATCGGGTCGAAGGAGGGCATCGCGCATCTTTGCCTGGCCACCCTGGACCAGGGAGACGTGGTGCTGGTGCCAAACCCGAGCTATCCCATCCACATCTATGGTCCGGTGATTGCCGGGGCGACGATCCGGAGCGTTGCGATTCACAATTCAAGCGATTTTCTGGCGGAGCTGGAGCAGGCGATCCCGCTGATGTATCCGCGGCCGAAGATGCTGATTCTGAATTTTCCGGCCAATCCGACGACGCAGTGCGTGGATCTGAGCTTTTTCGAACGCGTCGTGGCGCTCTGCCGGCAGCATGAAATCTGGCTGGTCCACGACCTGGCCTACGCCGACATCGTTTTCGACGGGTACCGTGCTCCTTCCATCCTGGAGGTGCCGGGAGCGAAGGATATCGCGGTGGAGTTCTTCACCCTCTCGAAGAGCTACAACATGCCGGGGTGGCGGATCGGGTTCATGGTGGGGAATCCTGAGCTGGTGGCGGCATTGGGGAGGCTGAAGAGCTACTTCGACTACGGGACATTCACGCCGATCCAGGTTGCCGGGATTGTGGCGCTCGAAGGCCCGCAACAATGCGTGACGGAGATTCGGGACAACTATCGGCGGCGGCGAGACTGCCTGATCGCAGGCCTCGACAAGGCCGGTTGGGAAGTCGCGTCGCCAAAAGCCACGATGTTTGTGTGGGCGCCGATTCCGGAGCCGTACCGGGAGATGGGTTCGCTGGAGTTCTCGAAGCGGCTGCTGCAGGAGGCGAAGGTGGCGGTGAGTCCCGGCATCGGTTTCGGCGAGTACGGCGATGGCCATGTTCGGTTTGCGCTGATCGAGAACGAGGAGCGCACACGGCAGGCGCTGCGCGGTATTCGGCACATGCTGCAGCAGCCTCTCCCTGCCAACAGCGGCTCAGCAGCCCTTTGATGCCGATGCAGCGGATGGTCACGGCCGGCTAAGTCCGGTCAAGGCTGCGCGGGGCGCCGCGGCCGGGAGTCCAACGCTGAGATAGGTGAATCCGTGTTCCGCCATGACCGCCGGGTCCAACAGATTGCGGCCGTCGATCACAATGGGTCTCCGCAGCGTACTGTAAAGGCGCGGGAGTTCCAGATCGGCGAATTCCGGCCAGTCGCTCAGGACGAGGAGCGCGTCGGCGTCGTGCGCCGCTGCGTAGGGATCGCACGCGTAGAACATCCGCGGCCCGGGCGGGAGAACTTCCTTTGACCGCTCCATAGCGGCAGGATCATGAGCTGTGACCGTGCAGCCTTCTTCGTGCAATTGCCGGATCACAGCGACGGCCGAAGATTCCCGGATATCGTCCGTTCCTGCCTTATAGGCGAGGCCGAGAACCCCAATATGCCTTCCCG
>DAHVZZ010000259.1:0-3863 GCA_027323785.1 Acidobacterium sp.
CCGTTTCTGAACTTCGATGAGTTCATGGGGGCGGTGCGGCTGCTGGCGGGGCCGATGGGGATTCCGGAGTCGCGGATGACGGTTTCGACGTCAGGCATTGTGCCGGCGATTTTGCGGTTTGCGGAGGAGCCGGTGCGGCCGCGGCTGGCGATTTCCCTGAATGCTCCGAATGACTCGGTACGCGAGGGGATTATGCCGATTACGCGCAAGTGGAGCATTGCCGAGGTGCTGGACGCGGTGCGGCAGGTGCCGCTGCGGCCGCGGGAGCGGGTGACCTTCGAGTATGTGCTGCTGGGCGGGGTGAACGATCAGCAGCAACATGCGGATGAGGTGGTGGCACTGGCGCGGCGGGCTGGATTTCCGGTGAAGGTGAACCTGATTGCGTGGAATCCGGGGCCGGGCGTGCCGTTTGCGATGCCGCGGGAGAGCGACGTGGCGAAGTTTCAGGGGCGGCTGCGTGAGCAGGGAGTGCCGGCGTTCGTCCGCAGGCCGCGCGGGCGGGACATCTACGCGGCCTGTGGGCAACTGAAACGGACGGAGAACTAAACAGCCCTCAGCAAAAGGTCAGAGCACTGAAGCGGATTCAGCGGTCTGGTTCGCGACGCATCCGAGCTCTTTGCCTTCGGCCTGAATCTCAGCGGGCGAGCTGCCGTGGCCGACCATGGCGTGCCTCATGTGGCTGAGCGCGGGGAAACGGTATTGCGTGCAGAGGGTGATCTCCCAGACGTCGCCGGTCTGGCGATTGACAGCATAGCGGTGCAGGGTGACGTCGGGGCCAGGTGTGGAGGCTTCCTGAATGACGCTGAAGCTGGCGTAACCGGGGATGAAGGGAGCGCCGGCGTCCATGCTGTCGAACTCGATATTGGTGTTGCTGAGATTGATGTGGTCGTGGCGAGCGACGAGGCGGGCGATCTGGCGGGCCTGACTCATACTGAGCCGATGGTTGGGAGGCGGAGCCGAGGGGCCGGGGTTGGAAGCGAAGGCGGAGGACAGGCAGAGAGCCAAAGGCAGAGCGACGAGAACAGCGCGGCGCATGTATCCAGTATTACGACTGGAACGCGCGAGATAGCAAGGATCTGATGCTGAATCCGACAAAAAAGTTGCGAACGGAGCTCGTGCGTACAATGGGCGGGTGGAAAAACGTGTCTGGTTCAGTGAGGAGGCCCTGCGTTTCCTGCGCGGGCTGAAACGGAATAACCGGCGGGAATGGTTCGAAGCGCGGCGCGCGACGTGGGAAGGCGAGGTGAAGGCGCCGATGCTGGCGCTGATCGAGCGGCTCACGCAGGGGATGGCTGAGTATGCCCCGGCGCATGTGCGGCCGGCGGCGAAGTGTCTGTTCCGGATTTACCGGGATACAAGATTTTCAGCGGACAAGTCGCCGTATAAGACGCATGTGGCGGCGTGGTGGTCGCGGAGCGGGATGGAGAAGACCTCCGGCGCGGGGTACTACCTGCTCGTGAGCAGTACGGAGCTGGTGATTGCGGCCGGGGCGTACATGCCGGAGAAGGAGCAGACGCTGGCGATCCGGCGGCGGCTGCTGGAGGCGCACGAGGAGTGGCGGCGGCTGATCGAGGATCGGAAGCTGCTGCGGTTTTTTGCGGTACACGATCCGATGGCGCTGAGCCGTCCGCCGAAGGGGTTTCCGGCGGAGCATCCGGCGATGGAGTGGATCAGGTGGCGGCAGTGGGGCGTGACGGCGCATCTGCCGGCGGAGATGGCGCTGTCGCCGCAACTGGCGAGCGAGGTGGAGAAGCGGTTTCGGCTGGCGATGCCGCTGGTGGAGTTCCTGAATGCGCCGCTGATTCAGCCGGAGAAGAAGCGGGCGCTGGTGGTGGCGGGATTGCCGCGGTGAACCAGGTACGACGCCTTCGCGGGCGGCCAGAGAGGCGCCTTTACCCGTGGGGATGCGCGGCGTAGACTTGCTTTCCGAAGCGCGCATGGCGGCGAGAAAAGATGTCGAAGGCGCGCGGCCGGAGCGGTTGGGGAAGGCGCATCGGGAGCCGGGGAGCCGGTAAAAAAGGCGAAAAACGGGGTAAAAACGGGGTTTTCCAGAGAAAAACCAGGAAAACCCGCAAAATACCTGTGGAAACCGCGGTTTTGCCATTGACAAACGCTTCTGAAAGCCGCAGGGTTAATGGCGGCAGGTTCTTCAGGACCCGCGTGAATACTGGCGTTTAACGCACATGACAGGGCGGGAAGAGAAGGACTCCGGGGAGGCGCGACAAGCGCCATCCCGACCCTCGAAAGAGAAAACGAAGGAGGATGATTCAATGGCAACAACGATGACGAAGACGGCTCTGGTCCGTCACATGGCAGAGAAGCTGGAACTGACCAACAAGCAGGCGGCGGCGTTCCTGGATCTGCTGGCGGAGACCGCGGTGAAGGAAACGAAGAAGAACGGTGTCTTCGTGATTCCTGGACTGGGCCGTTTGGTGAAGGCGGAGCGCAAGGCGCGCATCGGCCGCAACCCGCAGACCGGCGAGCAGATCAAGATCAAGGCGAAGACCGTGGTGAAGTTCCGCGTGGCGAAGGCCGCGAAGGACACGATTGCGCCGCCGAAGAAGTAGTTTCGGGTTCAGGGCTGAAGGAGAAGCGGGCTGCGGTCCGCTTTTCTTTTTGGTTACCGAAAGCACGTTGTAGTTTGTAATTTTTTCGTACAGCGGGAGAACTGCGGACGAGGAAGAGGGAGACTCGAAGCAGCGAGCGCGACCTGCGCTGAGCCGTGGAGAGAAAAGCCTTGAACGTTCTGCTGATCTACCCCCAGTTTCCCGATACATACTGGAGCTTTCGTTATGCGCTGGAGTTCCAGGGCAAGCGCGCGGCGCAGCCTCCGCTGGGCCTGATGACGGTGGCTTCGCTGCTGCCGGGGCGGTGGAGCAAGCGGCTGATCGACACGAATGTGGAGCGGCTGCGGGAGAAGGACCTGGCGTGGGCGGATGTGGTCTTTCTGAGCGGCATGCACGTGCAGCAGAAGGATCTGACGGGGATTGTGCGGCGCTGCCGGGCAATGGGGCTGCGGACGGTGGTGGGTGGGCCGATCACCAGCAGCGTGACGCGGGAAGAGCTGGAGTGCGATCACGTGGCGATTGGCGAAGCCGAGGAGCTGATCGCGGAGCTGGCGAGCGACCTGGAGCAGGGGACGGCGCGGGCGGTGTATCAGGCGGCGCAGAAGCCGGCGATGGAGACGAGCCCTCTGCCGGACCTGAGCCTGATCCGGATGAAGCGCTACAGCACCATGACGGTGCAGTATTCGCGCGGATGCCCGTACAGCTGCGAGTTCTGCGACATCATTGAGATTTATGGGCGGCGGCCGCGGACCAAGGCGGTGGCGCAGGTGATCGCGGAGCTGGACCAGCTGTACCAGGCGGGATGGCGCGGGCCGGTGTTCATCGTGGACGACAACTTCATCGGCAACAAGGGGCGGGCGAAGGCGCTGCTGCAGGCGATGGCGGAGTGGCAGCGGGAGCACAATTACGCCTTCCGTTTTATTACCGAAGCATCGCTGAACCTTTCGGACGATGAAGAGCTGATGCAGGCGATGAAGGATGCCGGGTTCGCCTCGGTATTTCTGGGCATCGAAACGCCGGACGAGTCGAGCCTGGCGGCGACGCAGAAGCACCAGAACACGCGGCGCGATCTGCTGGAGAGCATTGCGCGAATCCAGAGCTACGGCGTGGAGGTGATGGGCGGATTTATTCTCGGGTTCGACACGGACCGGGAGGACATCTTCGAGCGGCTGGTGGAGTTCATCCAGAAGAGCGGGATTCCGATTGCGATGGTGGGGCTGCTGCAGGCGATGCCGGGCACGCAGCTGTTCCGGCGGCTTTCCGGCGAGGGGCGGATTCTGCATGCGGGCGACGGCG
>DAHVZZ010000262.1:0-3872 GCA_027323785.1 Acidobacterium sp.
CGTAAAGCAGCTCCACTTCGGCATCCGCCAGATCACCTATGAGCTGAGCCTGCTCTCGCCCAGCGGCCATCTGCGCCGTGTCCTCTATAACCCCACCGCCGCCTACGACGCGCATCAAACCGAGCCCGTGGTGAACGACACCCACGCCGGCATCCGCACCATTCCCGCCGCCGATCCGCTCCCGCCCGGCTATCCCGCCGCGTGGCGCGCCGGTTGGCACTCCTGGGTCCAGTCGCTCACGCCCGCCGGCCTGCACTCGCCCGCCATCCAGCCCAGCAGCGATAACTCAACCGCGCCTTACCTCGTCATCCTCGTCAACGGCGTCCGCATCGCCTGCCGCGGCGGCAACTGGGGCATGGATGATGCCATGAAGAACGTCTCCCGCGCCCACCTCGAGCCGTACTTCCGTCTCCACCACGATGCCGGCGAGAACATCATCCGCAACTGGGTCGGCCAGTCCACGGAGAAAACCTTCTACGACCTCGCCGACAAATACGGCTTCCTCGTCTGGAACGACTTCTGGGAAACCACCGAAAACTACAACATCCAGCCTCAGGATCCACAGCTCTTCCTCAAGAATGCCGCCGACGTCATCTCCCGCTTCCGCAACCACCCGTCCATCGTGGTCTGGTGCGGCCGCAATGAAGGCGTTCCCCAGCCCATCGTCAATCAGGGCCTCGCCCGCCTCATTCGTACTCTCGACGGCACCCGTTATTACGCACCCAGCTCCAATGCCGTCAATCTGCAGGGCAGCGGCCCTTATAGCTATCAGAACCCCCAGCTCTACTACACCGCCCTCAATCACGGCTTCTCCATGGAAACCGGAACGCCCTCCATGTCCACGCTGGAATCCTTCAAAGCCTGGACGCCCAAGCCCGATCAGTGGCCCATGGACGACGTCTGGGCCTACCATGACTGGCACTTTGCCGGAAACGGCGATACCCATCCCTTCATGGCCCAGTTGCAGAAGGAGTTCGGCGCCCCCACCAGCCTCGCCGACTTCGAGCGCAAGGCCCAGATGCTCGATTACGTCGATTATCGCGCCATCTTCGAAGGCATGAACGCCCACCTCTGGCATCCCAACAGCGGCCGTCTCCTCTGGATGACCCAGCCCGCATGGCCCAGCAATATGTGGGAAGTCCTCAGCTACGACTACGACACCCAATCCTCTTACTACGGCGAGAAGGAAGCCCTGCAACCGCTCCACATCCAGCTCAACCTCGCCACAGATGCCGTGGACGTCGTCAACACCACCCGCTCCGCGCCCGGCCCGCTCCAGGCCGTCGCCGACGTCTACTCGCTCAGCAACAAAGCCCTCCTGCACCAGACCGCCCTCGTCACCGTTGCCGCCAATAGGGAAGCCTCGGCGATGCACCTGAATCTGGCTCCGCTCGAAAACAACGCCGTCATCCTGGTCCAGCTTCAGCTCAAAAATCAGTCCGGCAAAGTCGTCTCCCGCAACCTCTACTGGCTCGCCGGAAACGACAGCGACTTCCGCCAGCTCTCCCATCTGGCGGACGCCGATGTCACCGCTACCGCCAGTTCCAGTTGCGCCAAACAACAGTGCACCATCCACATCCAGCTAAAGAATGCCGGCTCCGACGTCGCGCTTCAGAACAAGCTCACACTCGTGAGCGCCTCCAGCGGCAAGCGCATCCTGCCCGCCTACTACAGCAACAACTACGTCTCGCTGCTTCCCGGCCAGACGCGCACCATCGTCATCCACTACCCGATCAACGCCGCCGACGGCGCTGCCCCGGGCCTCACCCTCCGCGCCTTCAACATGCCCCAGCGCAGCGTCACCGTCAGCGCCGCTCAATAGCCCGCACGCATCCTTGCCGAGCGTAGCCGTTTCGGCTACGCTCGGAAGAGGAGGGCCACTCCCATGCGCCAGGTATCGCTGCGGGAATTCAGAAATCGCGGAGCCAAAGCTCTCGCTGCCGTACCGCCCGGCGAAACTGTGCTCCTCTCCGGACAGCAGGGCCCCGCCTATTTCCTCGTTCCAGTCCTTGGCGATGTCGCCGCCGAAGATCGTGAGCTGCGCCGTGCCGTGGCCAAAGCCAGCCTTCGCAACAGCTGGCGTCGCGCCGAGAAGGCAGGGCACGACCACCTTACCGGCCATGAGATCGACCGCGAAGTCGCTCGCGTTCGCGCCAGCCGTCGCAAGCCCCGATGAGACTGGCCGTCTTCGACACCAACGTCATCGTCTCCGCAGGCATCCGCCCCGGCGCCCCACCCGCAACCCTCGTTATGGACTGGGCTCTTGAAGGCCAGATCCAGCTCGTCACCTGCCCGTCCATCGTCGCTGAGTACCTCGCGGTAGTTCGCCGGGCAAAGTTCTTCCGCTATCGCTTCCCGCCGCAGTGGCTGGAATTCCTCATCGACGAAAGCCTGCACCTGCCTGACCCGCCGCCCTGGCCCCGCCCGCTTCCCGATCCCGCCGACGCTCCTTTCCTCGCACTCAGTCACGCCTCCGGAGCCTCGCTCGTCACCGGCAACCTGCGCCATTTTCCCGCCTCGGCGAACCAGGGGGTTACCGTCCTCTCGCCGGCCGAGTACCTGCGGCGGCTCACTCCATCCAACCCCGCCCCGCCCATCCTCTAAAATCGAATCATGTCCTACGCCGCCGCGCTTGAGAGCCTCCACGCCCGCGTCGGCGAGCTCCATCCGGCTCCCGGCCAGCCTCGCCGCAAATTCCGCATCGAGGAAATGCGCACCCTGGCCGAAGCCCTCGGCCATCCCCAGCGCGGCTTCCCCTCCATCCTCATCGCCGGCACCAACGGCAAAGGATCCACCGCCGCCACCCTGGCCTCCATCCTCCAGTCCGCCGGCTACAAAACCGGGCTCTACACCTCGCCGCATCTCGCCCGCGTCAACGAGCGCATCCGGATCGGCGGCGAGCCTATCTCCGACGACGACTTCGCCCGTCTCTACTTCCGTGTCGATGACACCGCCGCTCGTCTCGTCGCCCAGGGCCGCCTGCCCGCGCCGCCCAGTTTCTTTGAGGCCCTCACCGCCCTGGCCTTCCTCGCCTTCGCCGAAGCCCATCTCGACATCGCCGTCCTCGAAGTCGGCATGGGCGGACGCCTCGACGCCACCAACGTCGTCGATCCCCTCTTCTCCGTCATCACCGACATTTCCCTCGACCACACCGAATGGCTCGGCGACACCATCCCCCTGATCGCCCGCGAAAAAGCCGGCATCCTGCGCCCCAATGGCGTCCTCGTCACGCTGCCGCAGCACCCCCAGGCCAACCAGGCCATCGGTGAAGTCGCCATGGAACTCGGCGTCCGCGGCGTCAATGCCGCCGAATACGTTCCCGGCCTGCAGGCACCCGTCGCGTCCGCCGCGCCCGCCGATCCGCTCCGCAACCAATATCCGCTTGCCGTCCTCGGCCAGACCATCCAGGTCGATTCGCCCCTCGCCGGCGACCATCAGCGCCGCAACCTCGCGCTCGCCATCGCCGCCGCCGTCGAGCTGAACAACCACCCCGGCTTCGCCCTCACCGCCGCGCACATCGAACAGGGCATCCGTCGCACCCAGTGGCCCGGACGCCTGGAGCTGTTCTCCTCGCCCGGCCAGCCTGCCATCCTCCTCGATGTCGCCCACAATCCCGCCGGAGCCTGGGCTCTCCGCGCTGCGCTTTCCGCGCTCGATATCTCCGGCCGCCGCATCCTCGTCTTCGGCTGCATGAAGGACAAGGCCTTCGATCAGATGGCCCAGATCCTCTTCCCGCTCTTTGACTCGATCGTCGCCACCCCCGTCGCCTCGCCCCGCTCCGCCACCACGGACGAACTCCTGGCCGCCGCTGATCGCACCGGCGTCTCGGCCACCGCCGCTCCGGATGCCCGAGCCGCCCTCGATCTGGCCCG
>DAHVZZ010000271.1:0-5554 GCA_027323785.1 Acidobacterium sp.
GCAAAGGCCTGGCGGGCGACGGGCAGAGCGGCGGCCGGCCGCCTATAGTCGAGCAGAACCCAGGCCAGCATGGCCCGCAGCGGAGCGGTGGAGGCGGGCGGCGCAGAACTGTGGAGCAGGGTGGTGCGCAGGGTGGCGAGAGCCTTGTGGTAGCGGCCGGCGCCGGTGTAGGCGACAGCGAGGTCGAGGGTGAGGGCGGGGTCGAGGGTGGCGTGGCTGAGAAGCTTGATTTCAGCGGAGTTATTCCCTAACTGGACGAAGCAGTGGCTGAGGCCGTGGAGGGCCATGCTGTTGCCGGGATCGGCGGTAAGCGCCGCCTGCCATTGCGGGGCGGCGTTTTTCCACTGCTGGAGATACATATAGACGGAAGCGAGCAGGAGGCGGGGTCGGGGCGCTGAAGGCGCCTGGGCGATGACGCGGCGCAGGGCGGGAATGGCGGCGGTAAAGTTATGGGATTCAAAGGAAGCGAGGCCGAGAAGATAGTTGAGCTGGGTCGAGGCGGGGTCGAGGTGGAGGGCCGAGTGCAGGGCCTGCGCGGCGCAGGCGAACTGCCTGTGCTCGCCGAACCAGTTCGCCAGCTGCGCGTAGCTGGAGGCGGTGGGATGGACTTTGGCAGCGGCCTGGAGCGACTGCGGACCGCTGCAGGAAGCGTATACGGGAAGGGCGCAGAGTACTAAAGCGGCTATAAGGGCGATGCGGGGCGGCAAGGCCCGTAAGAAGCGGCGGGACGGACGATAACTGAAGCCCCTGTCGATGATACGCGATGACGCCATGGCGTGAGGTAAGTGGCCGGGGTACTCATATTAGACGGAGGATTTGCCAGAAAGACGCATCAGGCGGGGATTTAGCCAATAAATCAATGAGTTAATTTCACATTATTAACGGACAATCACGGGCGGAGAAGAAATTGATGCGGCTGGGCGCAGAGCGCATGCGGTTGCCGGGGGGATGATGAGGGTCGTACTTTACGGATGGAGAGGCAGTGAGGCGAGGACGAAGATGAGGGCGAAAGCTACTGAGCCAGCGGGGCTTGTGTGTCCATGATGGACGCCGGATCGTCTTTCAGGCCGCTCTTCGCGAGGCTGGCGCAGAGTTGCTGCTGATGCTGCGCGTCGGCGGAGCGGCCGGCGGCGGCGTAGGCGTGAGCGAGCAGGGTGTGGATTTCGAGGATGTTTGGTTCCTGCTTTGCGGCGGTCTTCAGGACGCGGACACTGGATTGGGGATGGCCGGTTTCCAGCAGCGCGCGGCCAAGGGAGATTTGCGCGACGGGGAGGGTGGGCGCGGCGGTATCAGCCTGCTGTGCGATGGGCAGAGCGGCGGCGGGCTGCTTATCCATGAGCAGAACCCAGGCCATCATGGCGCGCAGGGGGGCGTTGGCTGGACCCGCCGCCGGGTGGCGCTGGAGGGCTGCCTTGAGAGTGGCGAGGGCCTTGTTGTAGTGGCCGGAGGAGGTGTAGGCGGTGGCGAGGTCGGCGGCCAGAGGCTGGGTGAGGGTGGCGTTTTGCAGCAGCTGGATATCAGCGGAAGAATCGCCGAGCTGGATGAAGCAGTGGCTGAGTCCCTGGACGGCGGCAGGGTTGCCGGGATCGAGTTTGAGGACGGTGCGCCACTGGGGCTCGGCATCTTTCCACTGATCCAGCGACATATAAGAGGAGGCGAGCATGAAATGGGGCTGGATGGCCAGAGACAGCTCGGCAGCGGCGTGCTGGAAAGGCGGGATGGCGTCGGTGTAGTCGCCGGATTTGAAGAAGGCGAGGCCGAGGAAATAGTTCAGATGGGCGGAGGTGGGGTCGAGAGTGACGGCCGACTGCAAAGCGCGGGCGGCGCAGCCGAAATCGTTCTGGCTGTCGAACCAGTCGCCGAGCTTTTCCCAGCGGCCGGCGGTGGGATGGGCATGCACGCTGGCTTCGAGCGCGGAAGGGGCGGCGCAGGCAGCAAGAGCCTGGTGGCTGCACAGCAGCAGGGCCACGAGGAAGGCGAGCTGGGCGGGCAACGTCAGCCGGAACAGACGAAGCAGGTGAAAGCGGGAGCCCGAGTCGGAAATACGCAATAGTTCCATGGCGTCGCAGAAATGAGCTGCGTCTTATCGGCACATCAACCCTGGAAGAGCTATGGCAAAAAAGACAGAAAATATGTCGAACAGAATCATTGACGGATGAGGGGGCGACTAAGACGCACGTTGAGACGAGGGATCTGGAGAGATTCCACGCAAGATAGTACTTAAGTAAGGATATGCGGAGAATCGGGGAGGATTCTCCGCATGCTGAAAGCAGGGATGTTATTCGGAGTAGTGGAGGAGGCTGAAGACGTCGTAATCCTGCAGGCGGTCGCGGCCGCGGAGGAAATCGAGCTCGACGGCGAAGCCGAGGCCGGCAATTTCGCCGCCGAGCTGGCGGACGAGCTTCACGGTCGCCTCCATGGTGCCGCCGGTGGCGAGCAGGTCATCGACGAGGACGACGCGTTGGCCCGGTTCGATAGCGTCGAGGTGGATTTCCAGGGTATCGGTTCCGTATTCGAGGTCATAGGTGACGCGGGCGGTTTGGGCGGGCAGCTTACGGGGCTTGCGGACGGGGACAAAGCCGGCGTTGAGGCGGTAGGCGAGGGCGGGTCCGAAGATGAAGCCGCGGGCCTCGATGCCGAGGACGAGATCGACTTCCTTGTCGATGTAATACTGCGCGAGGCCATCGATGAGGGCGGCGAAACCTTTGGGGTCCTTGAGGAGGGTGGTGATGTCGTAGAAGAGGATGCCGGGTTTGGGGAAATCCGGGACGGTGCGGACGAGCTCCTTGAGGGGCTCACAGTCGGTGGTGCAGGGTGTCATAGGTTCTACCAGGCTCCTTCGATGCGAAATGGTCCGAGGTCCTCGCCTTCCTTCGGGTCGAGCTCGTGTTCGACGACGGCATCGACGCGGCTGCCGCGCGAACCCTTGCGGAGCGCCCGGGCGAGTTGGGCGAGAGGTTGCGGATCGCCCGCGGCGAGTACTTCGACATGGCCGTCTTCGGTGTTGCGGACCCAGCCGTGCAGACTGAGCGCGGCGGCTTCGCGGTGAACGAACCAGCGAAAGCCGACGCCCTGCACGCGTCCCCTGACAAGGAAATGGCAGACCATAGCGGAGCAAGGCCAGTGTTTCAAAAGAGCGGGGTAGGGCGCAAGCGGGACGGGGGCGTAACGAGTCGGGTTCGGCGGGTGAATCGGCGCGCGGATGGCGATGGCGGCGAACCTATAATCGAGGGTGTCTTTTACGGTGACCCCCGCCGCGGAGCTGACCGGACCCACGCCGTGCCCGCGTTCGACGAGCATGATGGAGCGACGAGGCCGGATTTCCGGGCGGATGCGGCCCGCGCGGTGGCGCGCGAGATGGATTGCCGTTTCCCTGATTTTGCTGGCGAGCGGAGCTCCGGCGATGGCCGCGGGCGGCGCGCAGTATGCGTATGCGCAGCGTCTGCGGCAGGGGCTGGAGAGCGTGCCTTGGCTGAACCGCACGCCGGCGGAATACGAGCGCGTGCTGGATGCCTATCGCGCGGTGTACCGGGCGAATCGGGCGTCGCCAAATGCGGCCGCTTCGGCGATGGCGGTTGCGGATCTGCTGGCGGAAGAAGGACGGGTGCTGCACAGCCCGAGGCCGCTGCACGCGGCGATTGCGCAGTATGAATTTGTGCGCACGCAGTATCCGGCGAGCGGGCTGAGCCGCAGCGCGCTGCTGACCGAAGGGGAGATCTGGCAGAACGATCTGGGGCAGCCGGCGCAGGCGGCGACGATCTACCGGGAATATCTGCGGCTTTATCCGCGTAGTTCGCTGGCCGGCGAGGCGCGGAGCAATTTGCGGATGGTTGGGGGCGCAGCGCCGGTTTACGCGGCGCGGCAGAGCGGTCCGGTGCAGCGGGCGGCTGTGGGTTACGGGGCGACGACGGCTTCGGCTCCGGAGGCGGAGGTTGCGAGCCGGGCGGAGAAGGCGCTGCCGGCGGCGCGGGCAGGCGGGTACTCGAGCGGCTATGAGGCGGGACAGAGGCTGACGCCGATTACGGCGATTCAGCACTGGTCGACGCCGGTGTATACGCGGGTGGCGATCTATCTGGGACGAGAGACGCCCTATCGTGCAGGGCGGGTTCCCAATCCGGATCGCGTGTATTTCGATCTTTACGGGACGCGGCTGGCGCGGGCGCTGCGGGAGCACACGGCCAACATCACGGACGACGGATTTCTGAAGCGGATTCAGGTGGTGCAGCTGCCGAACAACATTACGCGGGTGGTGCTGCGTGTGGACAGCCTGAGCGAGTACTCGGCGTTTTTTCTGGCGCATCCGGCGCGGCTGATTATCGATATTCATGGACGGCAAGGCGGAGGAGCGCAGGGCGCGCCGCCGCAGGAGGTGGCGGAGACGAGGCCGAGTTTTACGGCTGCGGCGAGACGGAGATCGGAGCAGGGGAACGGAGCGAGGTGGGATGCGGGCGGGGCCGCGGCGCGGCGGGCGGCGACGCTGAGCAGCCAGCCAGATGAAGTTGCGGCCACCGTGCAGCCGACGACGGCGCCGGTAGCGGCGGTGGTTCCGGGAACGGAGCCGGCGGCGGAGCCGAGTGCGGCGCTGCGCGCGCGAACCGAGACGGGAGCGACGGCCGCGGGAGCGCAGGTGCCGGGGACGATGGTGCGTACGCTGGGGCTGAAGATCGACCGCATCGTGATCGATCCGGGGCACGGCGGGTACGATCCGGGAACGATTGGGCCGGGCGGGATTGAGGAGAAGGATGTGGCGCTGGATGTGGCGCTGCGGCTGGGACGGCTGCTGAAGGATCGGCTGGGCGCGGATGTGATCTACACGCGGACGACGGACACGTTTGTGCCGCTGGAGACGCGGACGGCGATTGCGAACAAAGCGCAGGCGGACCTGTTCATTTCGATCCATGCCAATTCGAGTCCCGATCCGGAGACGCGCGGGGTGGAGGTCTACTATCTGAACTTCACGACCTCGGCGAATTCGCTGCAAGTGGCGGCGCGGGAGAACTCGGTGGATAAGGCGTCGGTGTATCAGCTGTCGAACCTGGTGAAAAAGATCGCGCTGAACAACAAGATCGACGAGTCGCGGGCGTTTGCGGAGGATGTGGACCAGAGCCTGTACGCGGGGCTGGAGCGGAACAATCCGGGGATGCGGAACCGCGGGGTGAAGAAGGCGCCGTTTGTGGTGCTGATTGGGGCGAATATGCCGTCGATTCTGGCGGAGATTTCGTTTCTGAGCAATCCGGAATCGGCGCGGGAGCTGCGGAGGCCGGCTTATCAGGAGCGGGTTGCGGAAGCGCTTTACCGGGGAGTGGCGCGGTACGTGGACAGCGTGAACGGAGTGCGGATTGCGCGGAACGGGCGGCCGTAGGCGGCCTGGCGGGGGCGATTCTTCGCCGCATCGGCACGTGCCTGAGTAGTATCAAAGCAATAGCCATGCGGCCTCTTGTCTCGATCATCGTTTTGTTTTTGTCATCCCTGGCATTTGCCGGGAACCCGGCGGCATCGGTTCTGCCGTCCAGCTTTGGCGGATGGAAACAGACCGCCTCAACGGCGCTGGAGC
>DAHVZZ010000614.1:0-3772 GCA_027323785.1 Acidobacterium sp.
GCGTCCTTCAGCCGGTCGCCCACCTTCGCCACCAGCTGGTCGTAGTACGCCTGATCGAACTCCGGCGCTGCAAAGGAACGCTTCGCCTTGCCCGCCCGGCTCGCCAGATCGTCGATTGCGGCCACAATCTTCTTAATTTCCGCGTGCCCGAACTCGATCGCGTCCACCACCACATCTTCGGTGACCTGCTTGGAGCCGCTCTCAATCATCACAATGCCGTCTTTAGTCCCCACCACTGTGATGTTGATCGTGCTGTCGCGCCGCTCCGTGTACGTCGGGTTCACCATGAACTCGCCGTCAATCCGGCCCACGCGCACCGCGCCTACCGTCGCGCCGAAGGGAATGTCCGACAGCGCCAGCGCTGCCGCTGCCGCGTTGATCCCGACCACGTCCGGATCGTTTTCCTTGTCCGCCGAAAGCACCAGCGCGATAATCTGCGTCTCGTTGCGGAAACCTTCCGGGAACAGCGGCCGAATCGGCCGGTCGATCTGACGCGCGGTCAGAATCTCCCGCTCGCTCGGGCGTCCCTCGCGTTTGATGAATCCGCCGGGGATACGTCCACCGGCATACGCGTACTCGCGGTAGTCCACCGTCAGGGGGAAAAAGTCGATGCCTTCCCGTGGATCGGGCGAGGCGACGGCGGTGGCCAGCACCACCGTGTCGCCCGATGTGACGACCGCGGCGCCGGAGGCCTGCTTGGCCATGCGGCCAGTCTCAAAATGCAGTCGCTTGCCGCCGGCAAGGTCGACCGTAACTTCCTGCTTCATATTGTCCTCGATTCTCGTGTGGAAACGGTGCGCGGAGGGGCGTCAGGGGCGCGGCGTGCGATGGGGAGCGGAGAAAGAGCGGGGCTGGTCTGGCTCGAAGGCAATGCATCGGACTGGGGCCGTTGTCCGGCCCGCACCGTCCATGCTCTTCCGGTTTCTCGTCGCTCGTGCGTCGGAGACTTGCCTCGCGGTTTACTTACGGATTCCCAGCCTGCCGATCACGGTCCGGTAACGTTCCGAATCGTGCGTCTTCAGGTAGTCCAGCAGGCGGCGGCGCTTGCTCACCAGCTTCAGCAGTCCGCGCCGCGAAGAGTGATCCTTCGCGTGCGTCCTGAAGTGCTCGGTCAGTCCGCCGATGCGCTCGCTCAGTACCGCTATCTGCACTTCCGGACTCCCCGTATCGGAGTCATGAGTGCGAAAGTTCGCAATTACTTCTGTTTTTTTCTCTGGTGCCAGCACGTCGGTGCGTACTCCTCTTGATTTTCTGCAAATACACTTCCTAAGTGTCTGCATCCAGCGTAACATGATGCGCCCGCAATCGCCTACCTGCCGGCCCGGCTGACTGCGGAGACATCGTCGCCTTTGGATCAGCCTCCATCATACCCAGTCCACCCTCCCCAAAGCCCTCTCGCGGTGCCCCGGCAGAAAACGCCCTCGCAGGGGCCCCCCACAAAAGAGAGAGAGTTCCTCTTGACTTCATACTGTGTGAAGCATAGTGTATGGCACATACGATGGAAGCCATCGTAAACGCGCATGAACGCCGAAACGCTCGACAACCTTCGCTTCGAACTCCGCCGCGGCTCCCTCGTCCTCGCCGTCCTCGCCGCCCTGCGCTCCGAGCAATATGGATACACCCTGCGCAAAACGCTCGCCGCCCACGGCATGGAAATCGACGAAGGCACCCTCTATCCGCTGCTCCGCCGCCTCGAATCCCAGGGCCTGCTCACCAGCGAATGGCGCGAGCACGAAAAACGCAACAAGCGCTTCTATCGCCTCTCCGGCGAAGGCGGCCGGATCCTTGTCCAGCTCCTCGTCGAATGGCAGAGCCTCGACAATTCGCTGCGCGCCATCTTCAGGGAAGAGAACCCGAAGGAGAACGACCATGGAAATGATTGACCGTTACCTGCAGGCTGTCCGCTTCTGGCTTCCTAAAAAGCAGCAGGATGACATCATCGCCGAGTTGTCCGAAGACCTGCGCGCCCAGTTGGAAGAGCGCGAATCCGCCCTCGGCCGCCCGCTCACGGATGCCGACGTCGAGGCCCTGCTGCGCCAACGCGGCTCGCCCATCCTCGTCGCTAGCGGATACCTCCCGCAGCGCTCCCTCATCGGCCCGCTGCTTTTCCCGCTCTATCTCTTCGTCCTTAAGATCGTCACCGCCTGCGTCATCGGCGCCATCGGCCTCAGCTGGATCGTCGCCATCGCCACCCACGCCTTCAGCTCCGTCTCCAGTCACCAGCACTTCAGCTACAACGGCGTCAGCTGGGGCACTCTCTGGACCGCCTGGTTTTCCTCGGCTGCCATGGTCACGCTCATCTTCGCCATCCTCGAGCGCACCCAGGCCCGCACCCGCATCCTTGAAAGCTGGAACCCCCGCAAGCTGCCGCCGCTGCGCCATCCGCACCTCATCCCGCGCTCTTCTTCCGCCATCGAGCTGGGCGTCAACCTCTGCGTCGTGGTCTGGTGGGGACTGAACATGCCCTCGCCGCTCACTCTCCACTTCGGCAGCCTCAGCGTGGCGCTCTCCGCCGCCTGGGTCTGGTTCTTCTGGGGAATCCTGCTGCTCACTCTGGGCAGCGCCGGTCTTTCGCTCGCCAACCTCCTCCGCCCCTGGTGGACGACCGCCCGAACCGCCTTCCGCATCGCTCTCGACCTTGCCGGCGGCCTCTTCTTCTGCTGGCTCACGAAGGCCCACATCGTCACCGACATCCACTGGCCCGGCGCGCCGCCCGAACACGCCGCTGCCGTCGTCTCCGGCGTCAACACCTGGCTTGATCGGATGTTCCCCGTCGCCGTCGCCATCACCGTCATCATCCTGGCGACCAACATCTACCGCCTCATCCGCCTCAGAAGGAAGCCCCGCGCCCAGCCCATGCAGCCAGCGGCCGTCTGAGTCGGGGCCACCACCGTTCCGGCGCGGGGGCCAGCCGGAGAACGGTGGTTTCTCAGCCCCGGCCTGTTTTGGCAGAATTGAACGATGCAAGTTCCCTACGCGGCGAAGTGGCGGAAGGAAACCGACAAGCTCCGCGCGCTAGCACTCGACTGCTTCCTGACCGAGGAAATCAAGTGGGGCAAACCCTGCTTTACGTTCATGGGGAAGAACGTGGCAATCGTCGTGCCTCTGAAGGAATCGTGTGCGCTGTCGTTCTTCAAAGGCGCGCTGCTGAGCGACCCAAAGAACCTGCTGAAAAAGATCGGAGAGCACACCCAGGCCGCGCGGTGGATTCAGTTCACCTCACCCCGCGCAATCACGGAGCTGCGGCCGACGCTGACCGCCTACCTGTACGAGGCCATCGCAATCGAGGAGTCCGGGCAGAAGGTGAAGCTGAAGAAGCCCGCGGAGTACCCGATGCCCGAGGAGCTACAGGCCCGGCTGGACGAGAACGCGGCTGTGCGGGCGGCGTTCGAAGCGCTGACGCCGGGGCGGAGAAAGTCTCACATCTTCCACGTGGCAGGCGCGAAGCAGGCCAAAACCAGAGTGGCGCGGGCAGAGAAATGCGTTCCCATCATCCTGAGCGGGCGAGGGTTCAACGAGCTGCCGCGCTGAAGGTGCTCGCTTCCAACTCCCGGCCCTGCAATGATCGATGAGCCGCAGGCTGCGCGCCAGGAATCCCCAAAGCGGAGAAGAATTACTTCGCTGCCTCCACCGCCGCCCCGCCGTAACTCGACAGCACCTGGCCCTGCGGCCCCAGCAGCAGGGCCGCGCCCGCCTGCGCCGGCATCGTGAAGTGGACATGCGCTCCGGTTCGCGCGTCCACAAAGTTCACCGTCTGCGGATCCAGCGACTC
>DAHVZZ010000291.1:0-4809 GCA_027323785.1 Acidobacterium sp.
TCGGCCCAAACATCATCAGCACCGGCACCGGCCCCTTCGCATTCGCCGGCGTCACCAGCGTCATCCGCAGATTCACCTTGATCAGCGGATACGACGAGTTGTCCACGTGCCCCTTCAGCTCCGTCGCAATCACCGGACTGAATCCGACAAACTCCCGCTCGCTCGCCACCACCGACCACGTCACCTTCGGCACATTCTTCGGCACAAACCCATACACGTACTTCGAGTAAGCGTGAACGATCTGCGGCCGCCGCTCCGTCCACCACTCTTTCGCCGTCGTCACCTTCTGGCCGTCCTTCATCACCAGCGCGTTCGGCACATTCGGATACGGATCGGCCTTCGCCTCGTCGTAATTCGCGTGGTTTGGAGCATGGGGATCGCCGCTCGGCCCCGGCCGCAGCGTCTCGATGCCCAGTTCCTTCTTCAGGTAGGCGTGGGCCTGGTTCGCCGTAAAATGAACCGGCTTCGGCAGGCTGGAGTCGGTCGCGGATTGCTGCGCAAATGCCGGCGCTCCCAGAGTCAGTCCGGCAAAAATCAGCGTGGCAGTCAGCGAAATTCGAGTGGGTACTTTGCCCTTACGCGCATGGACGTTCATCGGTGCTATCCTTTGTTCCGGTTGAAAAAGCGATTTAGTTCGGACCCCATACTAGACCACTCCATATGAAACCTGCAAAGAATTTTGTCTCGCTCTGCGCCCTCCTCGCCTTCATCCTTCTACCGGCCGCGCCCGCACGCGCTCAGCAGCCCATCGGCCATGTCTGGATCGGTACCTGGGCCACCTCGCAGCAAATTCCCGAGCCGCAGCATACCCTGCCGCCGGCCGCCCTCACCAACGCCACCCTCCGCCAGATCGTCCACGTCTCCGTCGGCGGCGACGTCATCCGCATCCATCTCTCCAATGCCTTCGGACGCTGGCCCCTGCTCTTCTCCTCCGTCCATGTCGCCCGCGCCGTCGCGCCCGGCTCCTCCGCCATCGTGCCCGGAACCGATCGCGTCGTCACCTTCTCCGGCTCTCCCCAGGTCATTGTCCCGACCGGAGCCGACTACATCTCCGACCCCATCCACCTCTCGGTCAAACCGCTTTCCAACCTCGCCATCACCTTTTACTTCAGGAACCCGCCCGCCCGCGAAACCGGCCATCCCGGTTCCCGCTCCACCTCTTACTACCTGTCCGGCGACCACGTCTCCGACCCCAGCCTTCCCACCGCCAGCAAGGTGAATCACTGGTACCAGCTCTCCGGCGTCGATGTCGAAGCGCCCACCGGCGCCGCCTCCATCGTCGCCCTCGGCGACTCCATCACCGACGGCCACGCCACCACCACCAACGGCAACAACCGCTGGACCGACGACCTCGCCGCCCGCCTCCAGGCCAACCCCGCCACTCGCGACATCGGCGTCCTCAACGAAGGCATCGGCGGCAATCACCTGCTCACTGACGGCCTCGGACCCAACACCCTCGCCCGCTTCGACCGCGATGTCCTCGCCCAGCCCGGCGTCCGCTGGGTCATCGTCTTTGAAGGCGTCAACGACCTCGGCGGCCTCACCATTCGCGGACCCGTTCCCGCCGCCGCCCACCAGTTGCTCGTCCACCGCATCATCGCGGCCTATCAGCAGATCATCCAGCGCGCCCACGAACACGGCATCCGCGTCATCGGAGCCACCATCACCCCCTACCAGGGCAACGGCTACTATCATCCCGGCGCCGCCAGCCTCCAGGATCGCAACGAAATCAACGCCTGGATTCGCGCCCCCGGCCACTTTGACGCCGTCATCGACTTCGCCAAAGCCATCCGCGATCCTTCCAACCACGAACGCCTCAACCCCATCTGGGACTGCGGCGACCACCTCCACCCCAACCCCACCGGCTACCACATCCTGGCCGATTCCATCCCGCTCAGCCTCTTCGCCCACTAACCGAGCGCCATCGGCAAACGCAAAATGCCCATCCTTCCGCGTTCTTTCCGCGGCAGGATGGGCATTTCCAACTCAGGCAGCTGCGCGCCCTCACTACATTGCAGCGCTCTCCTGATCGCCGACCCGCTGAGCCCGGCGCGCTGATCTCTGACGGCTCAACCCTGATCGCAGTCCCCTGCGCGCCGCCGCTCGCCCCTACTCCATCTCCATCTCATCCAGCATCCCCTGCATCTCGCTCAGCGCATGATTGTTCCCCGCCTTCCGCGCAAACGCAATCCCCTCCACCAGCCGCTGCTTCGCATCTCCCTGCCGTCCCGCGCGCGCCAGCGTCTGCGCCGCCATCAAATACCCCGGCACATACTCCGGATTGTCCTCCCGCAGCCGCTCGAACTCCGCCAGCGCCGCCTCCGTCTCGCCCCGCCCCGCAAACTCCATCGCCAGCCCATACCGCGCAAAAGCGTTCTTCGGATCCTGGCTCAGAATCTCCGTCAGCGCCGCAACCTTATCCATCGTTTCGTTTCCTCCCGTTCCATCATTCCCTGGACTCCGCCCCCACGCAACGCCCGCTCTTCTCACGTCCCCCCCTTCCACTTCAACGCAATGATCGGGCTTTCGCAGGGCTTCCCGTCGACAATAGCGGGACGAACGCGGTCCTGGCGGATCCCCATTACGAGTCCCGCCGCCATTGTCCAGACAGCATCAACGCCTTCGCGGCTGGGCGGCTGGCCGTAGACGCGAATCGAACTCACCTCCGCCT
This sequence comes from Acidobacterium sp., assembly GCA_027323785.1. Classification (GTDB taxonomy): domain Bacteria; phylum Acidobacteriota; class Terriglobia; order Terriglobales; family Acidobacteriaceae; genus Palsa-343. Next base: position 2,672 of record DAHVZZ010000291.1, read on the forward strand.
CCCGCGGCATCCCCTGCCGGTCAACCTCCGCCTGTACGACCGTCAGGACCCCCGCAGGATAGTTCAACCCCGAGCGTGGCACAGAGCCCATTCGACGAATAAATTTGGCGGAGCGGTCGAACCGGTCCCGCGGCCGCAGCGTCGCACACACATCGGCGGCCTTGCCGGGAAGCTGTTGGATGACCGGACTCGGGGATGCGAGGCGGCTGATCGAAACTTCGGCGGTCACCATCGGACTCCGCATTCCCTCCCCCTGCACCGCCACGCGCCTAGCAACCACCTTGCCCGCGAAAACCTCGTCATCCTGCCAGCTCGCCACCAGGCCGCTCCTCGACGCCTCTGAGCGGAAGAGGACGCCATTGGGCAAAAAATCGTAAACATCGTCTGCCAGTGCGAATCCGAAATAACTGTTGTCGGAGCCCCGGTGCGCAAGGCGAACGTACGGCAGAGTGCCGGCCTTCAGCCGTTTCAGCTTCCATTGCACCCGCTGGATCCCGATCTCCGGTTCCAAAATAAATCGCGGAATGGGATCGAGCAGCGCCCTCATCAGCATCGATACCCGGCTCGGCTCGTAATCGGAGTTAGCCTGGAACCTCCGCACTCCATCCGCCTCCACCTCCACCGCGTGATAGCTGCCGAGCGTAACCTCCCGCCGCCAGTCGTGCGGAGATATCCACGTCTCCTGATAAGTGCCATCCCCGGTCACAATCCGAGACTCCTCTTTCTTCGCAAAGTCAATCCCAGGATAAGCATGAAACGTCACCTTCATCTGGAACGACGCCGATCCCGGCATGCGAAGATTCGTCTCATCGTAGGCCCGCCGAAACCACCCCACCGGGTCCTTTGGTTCGGCGCCTCGCACCTGTCCCGGCCCGGCAGGAGACGGCGTGAGAGGAAGCGCAACCTGCCCATGGACCAGCAATCCCGGCAGCAGGAGCAACAATGAAAGAAGACATTTCATACTTCACCCTCCACAGCGACCCTGAACCAGGCAGTGCCAGGAACCTCAACTGGGGGGTCTGCCCCCCCGGTCGTAGATTGGCAATCCCGGTTGAGGGAAACCTGCGACAGAAATTCTGAAACGGAGGATAATCTCTCGGGAGACAATATCTGTCAAGGTACCCTGAGACAACTTCTCCTACTTCAGGTGAATAACTTCCTGGATGATCCAGGACTTTATACATGACCGAGCAAAAGGCGTCCCATTTCGGGACACCGCGGTTCTGAGGAAATCCTGGCGCACCCTTCTGCGAACCCTCCCCATCTTCCCCACCCTCCGCGCTTCAACGGCTTGCGACAATTGCTCATTGCGGGGATGCAGATTCGTGTTGGAATGGCCACACAGCCAACGTAACCTGCACCCCGCAGAAACAACTCTTCCGAGATAAGACCGCGCCTCGCCAGCCCGCTCCCGCACAATCCCCTTGACATACCCATAGCTCTTGGCATACCGTTCTCCATACCAAGAGGTAAAGGGATCACACATGGCCAGATACGACCTCCAGGGAAGCCTGGATCTCCTCGTCCTCAAAACGCTCTCCCAGCGCGGCAAACTCCACGGCTACGGAATCGTCCAGCACATCCAGCGCGCCAGCGACGAGCTCCTCCGCGTCGAGGAAGGCTCGCTCTACCCCGCCCTGCACCGCATGGAGCAAGCCAGCTGGATCCGCTCCGAGTGGGCGCTCACCGAAACCGGCCGCCGCGCGAAGTACTACCAGCTCACCGCCGCCGGACGAAAACAGCTCCAGGAAGCCGAAGCCAGCTTCGAGCAACTCGTCAAAGGCGTCCGCACCATGCTCCGCTACGCCTGAGGTGAACCATGGGACTCTTCCAGCGCATTCGTAACCTAACCAGTCGCAAATCCCTCGACGCCGACATCGAAGCCGAGCTCCGCGCCCACCTCGAAATGGCCGCCGAAGACGAAATCCGCGCGGGCCGCTCCGCATCCGAAGCCCGCCGCATCGCCCGCCTCCGCTTCGGCAATCCCGTAGCCCTCCGCGAACGCACCACCGCTGCCGACACCGCCCTGGCCCTCGACAACTTCGGTCGCGACCTCCGCCACGCGCTCCGCCATCTCCGCCAGGCCCCCGCCTTCACCCTCGCCGCCGTCCTCACCCTCGCCCTCGGCATCGGAGCCA
>DAHVZZ010000292.1:0-5662 GCA_027323785.1 Acidobacterium sp.
CAAGGCTGTCGCAGAAAATCGCCCGCAGCGAGGTCCCCATATCCGGGCCCAGCGCGCTCGCCAGCGGATCGCCCACCCGATGCGCATGAGCCTCGAACGCCGCCTTGTCCAGATGGTCGAGCACCAGCTGCGGCCCGCTTCCGGCCGCGCCAATCACCGATTGCCGCGTAGGAAATTGCCGAAACACAAAGATGTGCCACTGCCCGGCGGGGACCTGCCAGTCCAGCGTCCCATCCGGCCGCATGCGGTCCGTCAGAACCACCGCGGAACTGCGGTCCAGCAGTTCCGGCTTGCCTTCCCCGGCCGGCTGCGTGGACGCGGCCCGCATGGCCACCACGGAAATAATCTTGCTCCGCGCCTCGAAGCGCTCCTGCCAGCCCGCCGGCCACTGCGGCTTTTGCCCGGCCTGCATCATCATCGCGGCCGTCAGCCCCGGCTGCCACTGTGGAATCTTCAGCTGCACCGGCGCGCTCTCCGGACCGGTCACCGTGTTGTCGGTAAAGCGCAGCTCAATCGCGGAAAGCTCCGGCGTAATCGCCATGCCTCCGCCAAAAGGCCACCCCGAACCGAAGGTGTAGTCGATCCACATCCCGTGCGCTTTGGCGGCGTCCGCGGCTGCTCGTACATGATGAAAAAACTCCGGCGTGGCGTACGATTCAACCCTGGCTGCCTCGGCCTTCGGCAGCTCGTGCGTGTTGAAGGTCACGAAAGGCTGAATCTCCGCCCCGCCGAATCCCGAGGCGTCCAGTATGCCGATCTCCCGATCGATCTCCTGATCGGTGACGTCGTCTCCGGGCCACCACCACCGCACCATCGGCCGAAACTGCTTTCCCGGACTCTGAAATCCCTGCAGAACTGAGCTCTCATCCTGCGCACGCAGCGGCCGCACAGCACAAAGGGCAAGCGCACCAAGCAGGATTGCGGGAATGATGACTGGGAAACGAGACTGCCTGTGGCTCTGGGTCATGGTTCACCTTGATTGGGATGGAGAGTCCGCCGCGCCTTCCGGTGCGGCTACTGCGGGGTGGAAGTCTGATTCGGTTTGGAGGCTGCAGCCCCCGGCTCGACCGGCGTAGCGGTGAAATCGCCGCTCGCGTCGAACGGGTCCACCTCAATCGTGCCCGAGAACTTGCCGGCTCCATCCAGCGTGGCCACATGGGTCACCGTCAGCGGCGTCCCGTTCCACTCGGAGTTGTATTTCCAGGTCACCTGATTGCCCTGCACCGTCCCGGTGATCGTCAGCGGCTTCTCGTCGCTCGTGCACGTCCCCGTCAGCACCGTCTTGTTCTGCATGAACGTACAAACCTGATCGCTTTCGTATCCGGCGACGTTGTTGTGAACCTTCCATTTGCCATTCATAGTGGGTGTGCTCGCGGCGAACACGGACGTTCCGGCGAGCAGCAGAAGCGATGAGAGAAGTGAAGCTTTCATGGAGACAGACACCTCGCAGATGGTCATTTGCGGATCGTGAAGAATCCTAGTGGCAGAGACTGCCATTGTCAACATATACTGTCATGGAGGAGTTCAACGATGACTGACAGCTCGGGAAAATTGCAGGCGCGCAAGCAGCAACTCGTACGCGACGCCATCTGGGACGCAGCCATCGATCTCTTCGTGGCAAACGGGTTTGACTCCGTCACCGTGGACGACATCGCGCAGTCGGCCGGCGTCTCTCCGCGCACGTTCTTCCGCTACTTCTCGTCAAAAGGCGATTTAATGGGCCAGGGGATCGTCACCTACAGGGAGCAGCTCGCCGAGGCGATCCGCGCCCGTCCCCGCAGGGAATCCCACTTTGAGGTCATGCGTCATTCTGTCCTGCAGATCGCAGAGATGGTAGCGGGTCACCCCCGCACGCGCAGCGTCATCGCCGTCGCCACAAAGTCTCCCGGAGCGCGCGAAGCCCAGCTCGCGCACCGCCCCCAACTCGAAGAATTCGTCGCCCGGGCCTTTGCTCAGCGCCTGCGTAACTCCCGGCAAAACGACCTCAGGGCGCGTCTGCTGGCCGGCCTCCCCCTCACCGCCCTTGATGTCGCGATACGATACTGGTACGAGCACGGCGAAGAAGACATTCGCAAAACGGCCGAAAACGTGTTCTCCATGCTTGGCGAGCTAACGGGCTGATCGGCTGGCTCCCATTCCTCCCCACCGTCGCGAAGAATCGCCCCTGGCCTTGCCGGCCAGTGGCTGTCAGGCGTCCACCGCCCGCACCAAAGCAACCACAACTGATTTCACTGCGCTCACCGGCCGAATGCCCCGCCCTCAGGACGGAAACACGTACCCATCCTCGCGGAACACGCTCAGGCACGCCTCCACCACGTCCGCATCGAAGTACTTCCCCCGCCGCCGCACGATCTCCTCCAGCGCCGCATCCGTCCCCAGCGATTCCCGGTATGGACGGTGCGATGCCATCGCCTCCGTCACATCCGCTACCGCCAGAATCCTCGCCTCCAGCAGAATCTCTTCGCCCTTCAGCCCCTGCGGATACCCCGACCCGTCCAGCCGCTCGTGGTTCTGCCGCACAATATCCGCGATCGGCCACGGAAACTTCACATTCCGGATAATGTCGTAACCCATCTGCACGTGTTCCCGGATCAGGCTGATCTGCGTCGGCGTCAGCTTCCCCGGCTTCGTCAGAATCTCAGCTGGCACCCCCATCTTGCCCAGGTCGTGGATCGTCGCCGCCAGCCCCAGCCCCTGAATCCGCTCCTCCGCCAGCCCCATCTTCTGCGCGATCCGCGTCGCCAAATCCGCCACCCTCCGCTGGTGCCCCGCCGTATACGGATCCCGCTGGTCCACCGTCTCCGCGATCACCTGAATCGTCTGCTCCAGGCTCGTCATCAGATCCCGCTCGTACTGCTCCTTCTCCGCCGCCGTCCGCACCGTCCGGATTCCGTATCCCAGCGCCGCCGCAAACTGATCCACCAGCCGCCGCTCCGCCTCCGACCATTTCCGCGTCGTATCCGCATACGCCGTCAGGCATCCCACCGAATCGGCCGACAGCTGGAACGGCACCGCGATGATCGACGAAAACCCCCGCGACAACGCCTCGTCCCGGAACGGCGCCATCCCCGGATCGCTCGCGATGTCCTCCGTCACCTGCGGGCTCTTCAGCGCAATCGCCCGCCCCGTCGGCCCCTTTGAAAACTCCCCGCCATCCAGCATCACCTTCGCCCGCGACAGATACCCATTCTCCGCGCCGTAGTGCGCCACCGGCGTCACCTGCCGGTTCGTTCCCGGATGCGCAATTCCCACCCACGCCATCCGGTATCCGCCTGCTTCCACCGCGATCCGGCAGTACTCGCTCAGCAGCTCTTCTTCCGATTCCGCCTTCAGCAGCGCCCGGTTCATCTCGCTCAGCAGCAATACCTCCCGCAGGTGCTGCCGCAGCTCCGATTCCAGATGCTTCCTTTCCGTAATGTCCTGGAAAAATCCCTGGTAATAGGCCGCCCGCCCCTTTTCATCGCTGATCCGCCGCGCCGTCACCGAAGCAAAAAACGGCGTCCCGTCCCGCTGCCTCCATGCGCATTCCAGATCCTGTACCTGGCCTTCCTGTTCCAGCCTCTCGATAAACGCGCTCCGTTCGTCGCGGCTCACCCAGCAATGCAGGCCCTCCCGCATCGTGTGCGCCGCCTCTTCGCTCGAATCGTAGCCCAGCATCCGCGCCCCGCCCGGACTGATCGACTGCAGCCGCGAATCCGCACCCAGCTTAAAAATCCCTTCCGGCGCCTCTTCGAAAATCGACCGGTATTCCCGTTCCGCCAGCCGGATCGCCTCTTCCGCCGCCTTCTTCTCGCTGATGTCCTCCATCACGCAGCAAATCATCGATGGCTTCCCCGCCTGGTCCCGAATACAGGCCGCCGAGATCGCCGTCCAGATCGTCTTCCCGTCCTTCCGCACGAACTGCCGCGTCGCCGAGTAAACCCCGCTCTCCCCTGACAGCATCCGCTCGAACGCTCCCCGGTCCGCCCCCGCGTCCTCGCCCTGCGTCGCCACCGACCAGTCCGCTCCCAGCAGTTCCTCCCGCGTGTATCCCAGAATCTCGCACAGCCGGTTGTTCACCGCCACAATCTTCCGCTCGATCGTGCCCACGCCCATCCCCACCAGCGGCAGATCGAAAAAGCTCCGGAACCGCTCCTCGCTGAGCCGCAGCGCCTCCTCGGCCTCCCGCAGCTCCGTCATGTCCACCAGATACCCCAGCATCGCCGGGCCATCCGCCAGTTCCACCTTCCCCGCCTGCAGCAGCGCCGGAAATTCCTCGCCGTTCCTCCGCCGCGCCAGCCCGCGCAGTTCCACCGGCGTAAATACCCCCATCTCCTGCTGCCTGGCTCGTTCTTCAACCCGCGGCAGCGACTCCGCCGCCCACAATTCCGTAAAGCTTCTGCCGATCAGCTCCGCCGGCTCCCGAAATCCGAACATCTCCGTGTACCGCCGGTTCACCTGGATCAGCTTCCCCGCTCGCCCCATCCCGATCGCATGAGGAGCCTCCTCGAACAGCGTCCGGAACCTCTGCTCGCTCTCCCGCAGCGCCTGCTCTGACCGCGTCACCTCCGTCATGTCCAGGAAAAACGCGATCACCGCCGGACCATCCGGCAGCGTTACCTCCGCCACCTTCACCCGCATCGGAAACAGCGTCCCGTCACCCCGCCGTCCCATCGCTTCGTAATCCGTCGACCCCGCGGTCCCTTCCCGGTGCAGCCGAATCTGCTCCTCGATCAGCGGCAGCGACTCCGCTCCGTAAAATACCCGTACGTCCGCCCCCTCCAGATCCTTCCCGCTCGGCACGCCGAACAGCTCGTGGAACCGCCGGTTCCCATAGAGGTGCCGCCCGTCTCGCGCCATCCGGATCGCCATCGGAGACTCCTCCACCAGCGTCCGGAACCGCGCCTCTGTCTTCTCCCCCTGCTCTTCCGCGCGCCTCCGGTCGGTCGTATCCTTCCCAAAACACGCAATCCCGCTCTTTTCCCCACCCTCGAAGATCGTATTGAACGTAATTTCCAGGTATCTCCCGCTTTTCAGCTGGAATTCCACCCCCGTCCGTTCTTCGCGCTCCGCTCGCTCCAGCCACCCCGCCCACACCGCGGCATCCGCCTCCGGCAGCATCTCCGCCGGACTCATCCCAGCCACTACCCGCACGCCGAAGTTCTCCAGCATGCCGCTCGCGAATGCCCGGTTGAACGCCGCCAGCCGGTGCTGCCGATCCACCGACCAGATGGGGTCCTGCGTGCTCTCCAGCAGCGCCGCCAAATGCGAAACCCGCTCGATCGATTTATTTTCCTGGATTGTTTCCGGTATCAACACGCCCATGCATCCTTAGTTTCACCAACGGCATTCCATCCCCACTCCAACCGCAAGTCTTCGCCTCGCACGGCCATCCGCGGGCGCGTCCTGCTCAACCAAATGTTGAATCCTGGGGAATATCGCAATACTGCATCAACACTGCCGTTCAACTCAGTGACACTTGTCACGACGTGCGTCTGTTACTCGCATTATAGCCATTTCAGCCTTTGTTGAATGATTCATTCCTGCTGCGGGCCCGCAATCTCGGCTATCCGCTGGCCGTTGCGGCATGAGTTACCCTGCCTTACCCACACTGCCTCGTCCGCAAATTCATACCTCATATAATTTCTCTGGCCATATCTTCGCGATCGGGGGTAGATTGTTC
>DAHVZZ010000324.1:0-3966 GCA_027323785.1 Acidobacterium sp.
GGCCGTCACAAAAAGTGAGGATGTGTCGGCGCCGGATCGGCGGAAGGCGAAGGCGCGGAGTCAGGTTCCGCGCCTGTTTTGCTTACATCTCGCGATAGCTGCGCTGGTAGGTGCGGGTGATGCGGTCGTGCCAGCCCAGGAAGTCTTCGTCGAACACCGCCCACAGGAAGCCGATGCCGAGCGGCAGGCCGGAAAGCAGCAGCGCCGCGATCCGGGTGCGGACGGCCGAGGGAGCGGGGTTCTCGTCGTCGAAGGTGCAGAGCGAGATGCGGGCGTAGCGCATGCCCAGCGTCGCACCCGAAAGCCGGAAGAAAATCAGCTGGTACAGAACGAAAATGGCCAGCAGCACCACGCATGCGCCCGCGGCCGCCGCTTTGCCGGTGGGCATATGCGTGGAGCAGGCGGCGAAGACCAGCACGAAGACGAGAAAGGCGGCCAGCGTGAGCGCCAGGTCGACCACGCCCGACATCAGGCGGTCGCCGAAGGGCGCAACATGCAGCGGCATCTCGTCCAGCAGCGACGACCTTGGCTGATTCTCGCGCCTCACGGCAGGCTCGTCGTCCAGCTGGATCGTGTGCCATTCGGGAGCCGGCGCGCTGATGGGTTCCGCGACGGGTTCCGGGATCGGTTCGGCTGCCGGGGCGACGGCCTGAGCGGTGTGAGCCGGGGTTTGGGGAGCGCGCGGCTCGGTGTGCGGTTCGGGCGCGTGAATCAGGCTGTCGAGAAAGGCGGTATCGATGGAGCCGGGTTCCGATGCGGGTTCTGAGACGATTGCGGCGCTGGCGGGCGCTTCTACGACCGCCTCCAGGGCCGCCTCCATGGCCGCTTCCATGGCCGCCTCATTGGCATCGGCGGGTGCAGCCTGGGCCACGGGCAAGGTCGCTTCCAGTACCGGCGGCTCCTGGCGGGCTGTCTCCTGACGCAGAGGGCCTTCGGCCGCGCGCGGCCGGGCCTTGCGCGGAGCGATCAGCTCGCGGGGAAACTGCAGGATACGCGCCGGAAGCAGGCGCGTCGGTTCCACCACCGCTTCTTCCAGCGGATCGGCCATCTCTTCGGGATCGACGGCCTCGGCGACGGCGGCTCGGCTGGCCGAAGCGGCCTCCGCGCGAGCCTGCACCGGAGTGGTGCGCGGCGGCGGCAGCGAATCGGGGCTGACGGAATAGCGCAGCAGGTCCGGCTGGTATGGCCGCGATGGCGGAGGGCCGCCGTCGGGGAAGAGACTCGCGGAATGACTCCGCTCCGGTGGGGTCCCGGTTTCCGCCTGGTGTTCCGCCTGATGCGCGGCGCGCGAAGCCGGAGGCTTTTCCGGAGGCGGAACGGTGCTGGCGGATCGGCTCTGAACGGCGGGATCCGACAGCTGTTCCCGGAACGAGGGCACGCGGGCGTAGCGCTCGGCCACCCGGGCCGCCACCGGCGAAGGCGTCACGGCGGATTCCATGCCCGGCAGCGCGGGCTGATTTTCGGGAGTTCGGGAGCGGCTGCGATGCGCGCGAACGCGAGCTGCGATTTCGTCTTTCCAGGCAGGCCGGTCAGCACCTGCCGATGAAGATATATGGGGAGGCAGATTGGAATCAGAAGCGCTCACGGTAATCCTCGTTGCGGTACAGCGTCCGGCTGAGCCGGAACGTCTGAGGGTTGAAAACAACCAAACCGAAAAGAGAAAGAGGCCGCGGAAAATCGCCTGAGTGAGCAGGCCACGCCGGAATGAGGGTATTGGCCGCTGCACCAGCCGCCGGGGAATCAGCCCGGCATCGGAAAAAGCAGAGGCGTCACCGCAATGAACAGTCGGCGAGCGAACCCAGAGCGCGAATTTTTCAGGACCAGAGCGGCGAGCCCCGCCTGCGGTAAAGCAGCTCCAGCCTGCTTTGCTATGCTGGAGTTGCCGCGCGCAATGAGAACCCGCTTGTTTTGGTGTATCACGCTGGTCCTGCTGTGTCATCCGCGGCTTGAGGCGCAGACCGTAACCACGCAGTTTCCCCCGCCTCCGGCCAGTCGGCCGAGCGGAGGCGCGGGGGTCCGGGCCAGCCAGCCGAAAGCCGTGCCGGGGGCCGATTTGCCGGACGCTCCAGGGCTGCCCGGTTTGCTTCCGCAGGCGCGCGTGGTGCCGCAAAAGCCCTCAGGAGTGCCGGTAAAAATCGTCGCGGATTCCCAGTCCCGCGAGCCCGTCAAGGGCGGTAACCTTTACATTTTGAATGGGCATGTGGCGCTCTACTACGGCAGCTACATTGTCCGCGCCGACCATGTGACCTGGAACGATGTGACCGGCGAAGCCACCGCTCGTGGCCACCTGGTTGTCGATGGCGGACCCGACGACGAGCACTTCACAGCCAGCCATGGCCATGTGAATGTCAAGACAAACGTCGGAGTTCTGTTTGATGTGGCGGGAACGCTCGGCGAGAAGCGTCTCCCGCACGGCCACCGGGTTTTCATCTCTCAAAACCCATTCTCGATTACCGGGCGCGAACTGCAGCTGCTCGGGCGGCACAAGTACCGACTGCTCCACGGAACCATGACCTCCTGCCGCCTGCCCAGGCCGGACTGGCGCATTTATGCGCGGCAGATCAGCCTGAACAATGGCGTGGCCAGTGCCGGGAATGCTCTCTTCCAGTTCTTCCATGTTCCGGTGATGTACCTTCCCTATGTCACCCATCCGGTCTCGCAGAGAAGACAGTCGGGTTTCCTGCTGCCCATCCTCGGCCACGACACCATCAAGGGCACCATCATCGGCATGGGGGTCTACGAAACCATCGGCCGCAGCGCGGACATCACTCTGGCGACGCAGTACTACTCCAAGCGCGGCTTTGCGCCGAATGGGCTTTTCCGCTATCGCGGCCCTGGGCTGGATTTTGCCCAGTTTCATGTGCAGAGCCTGCTCGATCACGGATTGCTGACACCCTCCGGCAAGCGCATCAACCAGGGCGGAGTGGATGTGGCCGGAGACGGGCGCTACGATCTCAGCTCTCACACCAGGGCCGTGATGGACATGGAGTACCTTAGCTCGTATGTCTACCGGCTGGTCTTCGAGGAGGAGTACGCGAGCGCCATCGACTCCGAGGTGAAATCCCAGGTTTATGTCACTCACAAGTACCGGGACATCTGGGCGAGCGCGCGGCTGAATCGCTATCAGAATTTTGAAAATGCCTCGGTGAGCGGCGACGAGGTGCGCATCCTGCATCTGCCGGAGCTGGACCTGGACGTGGCCGACCGCAGGCTCGGCGGCCCGAACAGCCATTCTCCGTTTATGTGGGGCTTTACCGGATCGGCTGCCGCGCTCTCCCGCTATGACTATCCCAGCTTCCGCACCTCGGCGGAGGTGCCGCGTGTGGATTTCCATCCCCGCCTCTCCGTGCCGCTGCATTTCGATGGCTGGAATTTCCGCCCGGAAGCGGCTTTCCGCGAGACCTGGTATGGCAAAAGCCAGTATCCGGCCACTCTGGAGCAGATTCCCGTGGTGCGTACGGCCGGAATCACACGCACCTACGTGGAAGCCGGGTTCGATTTCCGTCCACCGGCGCTGGAGCGCGACTTCCGCGCACCCTGGCTGGAACATCTGCTGGGCGGCGAGCTGCGCCACGTGATCGAGCCGAACCTGTCCTACCGCTATGTGACCGGCATCAATAATTTTCGCCAGATTCTGCGCTTCGATGAGACCGACGTGGCCAGCGACACCAACGAGGCCGAGTACGGCCTGACCCAGCGGTTATTCCTCAAAAACACCAGGCCACATCGCTGCCGCGGCGACGCGGCGCTGGGCCCGAAGAAGATGTGCGGCGGTGGAACCCGCGACTGGGTCACCTGGCGGGTAGCGCAGAAGTACTACTTCGAGCCGGATTTCGGGCACGCTATCACTTCCGGCACGCCCAATCCTCTGAGAACCACGCTCGACTTCACCGGAGTGGACTTCCTCACCGAGCCCCGCCATACGACGCCGGTGATTTCGCGCCTGCGGCTGCGCACCACGAGATC
>DAHVZZ010000353.1:0-8817 GCA_027323785.1 Acidobacterium sp.
TCTGCGAAAGCGGGTTCTCGAATCACGGTCGAATCGCTCGGCGCACTGGCGATTTCTGGATGGGCTTCTGAGTGAGAACCTGCCCCGACGGGAGAGGGTTGCTGCGACTTCCTGTGCCACAGCCACGAAGTCAGCGCACACACAAAAAGGCGGCAGTCCCTGCGGGCCGCCGCCTCGTCGCATTCGTTCGTGCTTCAGCTGCCGGTGTACGGCGAATTGATGTATTTGCGGGCCAGATTACCCTGAACGGTATCACTGCCCGCGCTGAGCACAGCGTCGTACTGCTGCACCGCTTTGGCATGCTCGTTCATCAGGTCGTAAGTCTCCCCGGCTTTCAGCAGGCAGCGCCGCTTGAGCTCCGTGCTCGTCATCGGCTGGAACGCTCCGTCTCGATAGGCCTGCACCGCCGCCGCATATTTCTTCTGCCCGCGCAGCGCTTCGCCGAGTCCAAAGTAGGCCAGCTCCACATGTGCGGAGTCGAAGTAGCCGGGCTTTTTGGCCAGGGCGATCAGATGCTCGTAGGTGTACACCGCCGTCATGCCCTCGCCGCCATCCTTCTGCAGGTTCGCCTGCTCCAGCCGGAACAGGAAACCGTGTGGATATTGCTGCGCCAGGCCCTGCGCAACCTGCGCTGCCTCCGCATATTTTCCTTCGCGCCGCAGGAACAGCATGATGGCTGTCTTTGCTTCCACCTGAGTAACCGTCCCGTGTGCCGCGTCGTCTTCCAGGGCCGTCATTCCGCGGCTCTTTGACCCATGAATCCCGACAAACCCGAAGAGCAGCTTAAAGGCAAGCGGCAATGTTCCCACAACGTACTGGTAGACTCCGGTCACCAGCTTTGCGTCCACGTAATTTGGATCCAGTTGCAGCACTCGGTCGCAATCGCCCTTGGCCGACAGTGCCTGCCGCAGACCCGCCCCAAACGCCCGTTCCCCCATGCCTGAATACACCGCCTCCAGAGCCTTCGCCCAACCCCGGGCAAACAGCGCATTCACGTCGTTGGGGTTCGACTTCAGTTCCGCGTTGGCCTGGCCGATTGCTTCGCTGCTCAGCGACTTTACGCGGGCCCGCGCCTGCGGGTCCGCCGCCACCGTGTGCCCTCCGGACAGGAAGCCATCGTTGGCGTAGAAAGTCGAATCCAGCAGGTCCTGCCGGTTGAGCTCCTGAAAGACCACCGCGTCCAGCACATAATCCGTCGCCATCGGATTTCCAGGATTCTGGGCCTGGATCTTCTCGAATTCGCCGATCGCCACTTTGTAATTCATGCGGTAGACCTGACCAAAGGCCTGCTGCACCGCGGGCTCCCGGTACAGTGGATTGCTGTCTACCTTCTGTGCGTGCGCGGACATGGCCACGCCTGCGAGCGCGAGCCCGGCGCAGGCGATGCTGAAAAACCGACCAGAAACTGAAAATCGGGACATATCTTCAGGGATTGTAGCTGGACAGTGCTGACAGGGAATACTCTTTTCGCCACTTCCTGGTCCGGTGGTTACGGTTCGCGCAGGCTCACCGGAATCGCCGTCGACGCAGCCACTTCGCCGATCGTCTCTGCGATCTTTTCCGCTGTCACCGGTGTGCTGAACATAAAGCCCTGCACTTCGTCGCAGCCGTAATCGCGCAGCAGCAACAGTTGTTCCTCATTCTCCACGCCCTCCGCGGTCACACGCAGATTCAGGCACTTCGCCATCTGAATGATCGCAGCCGTGATGGCCTGGTCATCCGTATTCACCGCAACCTCATGAATGAAGCTCCGGTCGATCTTCAGCGTGTTGACCTGGAACTGCCGCAGATAGCTCAGGCTGGAATACCCTGTGCCGAAATCGTCGATCGCCACCCGCACACCCATCTCTCTGAGCTCTGCCAGAACCTGAAACGTCGCGTCCTCGCCCGCCATCAGCAGACTCTCCGTCATCTCCAGTTCCAGCCGCTCGGCGGGCAGTCCGCTCTCCCGCAGCGCCCTTCTCACCTGTCGGCAGAATCCCTCCTGACGGAATTGCACCGCCGACACATTCACGGCCACTGCCGGAGCGTCCATGCCCCAGCCCATAGCCTGCTGGCATGCCGTTCGCAGCACCCATTCTCCAATGGGAATCATCATGCCGCTGTTTTCCGCCACGCGGATGAACCGTCCCGGCGGCACCAGTCCCAGTTCCGGATGCTGCCAGCGCAGCAGCGCCTCCCAGCAGACAATCTCGCGAGTTTTTACATCAATTTGCGGCTGATACACCAGGAAAAACTGCTCCCTCTCCAGGGCCACGCGCAGGCTGCTCTCCAGTTCCAGCCGTTCCACCGCATATTCCGTCATCTCCGAGGTGAAGAACCGGAAAGTATTCCGCCCACCTTCTTTGGCGGAGTACATCGCCGCGTCGGCGTTCTTGATCAGCGTCTCCACGTCATCGCCGTGCTCCGGGTAGAGGCTGATTCCGATGCTGCAGGTCACGCTCAGCGCCCGTCCCTGCAGGTGGAATTCACGGCTGACCTCGTGCGCAACCCTCTCCGCCACCACTGCGGCGTCAGCGCCCTCTTCCACGGCTCCCAGCACGACCAAAAACTCATCGCCGCCCAGCCGTGCCACCGTGTCCTGTTCGCGCGCCGCCGCCTGCAGTCTTCTGCCCATCTCCAGCAGCAACTGGTCTCCGCAGGAGTGTCCCAGCGAATCGTTGATCGTTTTAAATCGGTCCAGATCCAGAAACAGAACTGCCAGCCTCTCTTTGTGGCGCCGCGCGCTGGCTACCGCCTTCCGCAGCCGGTCCTGCAGCAGGGTTCGATTCGGCAGCCCTGTCAGCGAATCGTAGTAGGCCAGCGTCTGGATGCGCTCATCCGCGAGCTTTCTGTCCGTGATGTCCACCAGCGCGCCTTCCAGAACTGCGTCGCCATGGCCGCCTTGCGGCGCAGTCCGCGCGTTGCTCAACACCCATGCCCACCCGCCATCCCGGCGCTGGAATCGATGTTCGGCGTTGACGATCGGGCTTTCTTCGTTCCCGGGATAAAGATGCCTGGTGATCTTCTCCGCTTCCTCGTGATGCTCGAGCAGTTCCTCGCGGCCCGCGAATCCCAGAATGCGCGCGCACGCGTCGTTGCAGTCCACAATTGTCCCGTCCGGATTCGCGATATAGAGTCCGGTCAGATTCCGCTCGAACACCCGCCGATACCGCTCCTCCAGCGCCACCTCGTTCTCCAGTTTCAGCTGAATGATCCTCGTCTGCCGCCGCACACGCCGGCGCAGGATCACCACCCATCCAAGGATCGCCAGCGCCACGGACACGACCAGCAGGACCAGATACGCCGCCCGGCGCGCGGTTAGCCATGGCGGGCGTTGCAGTACCCGCACATCGGCCGCGCTGCGCAGCACAATCTGGAAATCCGATGGGTTCCCATTGGAGTCTGTCCTGATCGTGCAGATACCCGTCAGCTCTACCTTGCTTCCGGTGGGCGCATCCAGCGGTGTTTTGCTTCCGTTCGATAAATTCGCTTCGAAGGGAACGTGATCTTTCGAGTCGATGACCAGTGAGAGCATCCCGGAATGGCGACGGATCGACTCCACGGTCCCGGCAATGCTCACCAGGCGCGCGTTGGAAGCTCCGTGCATGGCCATATGCCCGGTGATCATCGCCGGGCGCAGCAGAACGTGCCGGTGCATATACCGGATCACTCCTGATTCCAGCACCGGGCTGTATTCGCCCGCCGCCGGGAATCCGAGCACCTCAACCTCATCTCCTGCCCTGACCGGTGTCCCGTCCTGAGTCTCCACGTAGACGCCGCCCGTGGAATCCATCATGTAGAGGCCCTTGCCCGGAAAACGTGCCGTCACGATTCCCCGCACCAGCACCCGATGCATATCCGGCAGGTCAGAGGAAAACCTGCGTATCTGCGCGATCGGTGTTGCCGGGATGTGAAAAGGATGCCGCGGCGCCGGCTGCAGGATCTTGGCATCCGCCAGCGACGGCATCATCAGGTGAATCGCCACCAACTGGTCCAGACGGTTGAATGCCGATCCACATACGCCCTGGAACTGCACCATCGCATCCACCAGATACATGGGGAACTTCGCGACGTAGTTCGGCACCCGCACCTTGAAGGCGCCCGTGGGAGTCGCCACATCGATCACCAGGATGTTCCCGGCCGCCTCTTCCACAAACGACCGCACAACTCCGTCCACTTCCACCCACTGCGCATCGTAAGTGCCGGTTGCGGCCTGTTCGTAGGCCAGATGCAGAGGCCTGGGCAGGGGTGCGTGTCCAACCGCCTTCCAGACAGGATGCGCGATGTACGGGCTAAACCCCTCCTCCGCCACACCCCGCACATCCAGCACTTCACCGGGCTGTGGAGGCTGGCCCGTCGTGCCTCGCAGATCCACCCAAATTCCCCCGGTATCGTCCTGTATGAACAGGTTCGGGGTAGGGGAGTCGTAATACGTCACCACACCGCGCACGTGAACGGGAGGTGACTTTGCCAGTTGTTCCGGGGTCAGGCTTCGAATGGCTTCAATCTTTCGCAGAACGGACAGGGAATGACGCCGCACCTGACTTTGGCAGGGCAGAGCCTGCAGCGCCAGCAGTCCGAGGATAGCGGCAAATCCGCTCAGGCGCAGGCCGCGATTGGCTCTTCCTGTGGCCCAGGAGCCCCGTCCTTTCACGTCAGTCCGTCTATCCATGGCTCCTCATGGCCCGGGGATCAGCCTCGGCCGCCTGTTCCTACCCGGGTTAGCAAACGTCATCGTTCTCAGAACAATCCTTCTGGGCGAGGCACAGACACATGCATCGTCGTCGGCGGGAGATTTGCCATCCAGGAAGATGGCGCTCCTGGCCCATCAGGAAAAGCTGCGATTGCCGGCTGGGGTGCGGTATGTTCTTCTAGTACTCCATCGGGAGGGATGCAGGCAACCGTTTTCTCGGGCTCGCGGCTCTTTCGTCCTCTTGCGAAGCAACATTGCGCTGGCCCTTTGCCGCCCTGCTCCCGGGAATCACGTTCTCGTCGCCCTATGTCCTGCATGGTTGCGGCAGGCCAGGTACTCGCGATCTCCCTCGCGGAGCCGAGCAGCCCGAGCTTATGAAGGCTGCTATTTCTGTCGCCGATCCGTTTGCTATACTGGCTGAGGTTGTTGGACGAGCGCGGCTTCATCCCTTCCGCAGTTTCGATCCGCTCCCCTTAGCGCTGGTTTCCATCCGGCGGCCAGGTAGCTCAGTGGTAGAGCGCGGCCCTGAAAAGGCCGGCGTCGGCGGTTCGATCCCGTCCCTGGCCACCACCCCCCATCTGGGAAAATCCGACTCTGTCCTCGTTTCTGACGTAGTCGCGTGTTTTTGCGGCCTGAATGGGCTCAAAGGGCTCAATCCGGCATTCGCGATCCCTTCTATATCTGCGTTCCTTGATTGGATCGCGAACTCCCGGAGAAGTCTATCGAATCTCATCCCGAACGTAGGGCTATTACAGCTTGGCGAACCATGACTGGAAATTCATCTTCGCGTTCGCCATACCGGCGCGCCAGAGCCAGGTCGCAAGCAACTCAACCGGATTTCGACGGAGAGGCAACTGCAAACTTTCGCTTCCTTATCGCAGTGGCCGCAGGGATCCGTCTTTTGCATTTCATTGGTGCTGGCCCAGTAATCCGATGCTTGTCTTCTAACGTGGAAAATCTTCGGGAGATCGGTCCCGGCGAACAGGTGGCCGAGTGTAGACTGGGGTTAGATTCGGATGCCAATCGTGGAGGTCCGGGATTCCCGGTGCGGGAGCAGATATGCGAGAGTTTGTTCGAAGTTGGATACTCCCTTTTGCGAAGAAGCAGGGGTGGAAGAGATTTTGTGAGATCGGAGCAAGCAATGGTGTAAGTACGGACGAGATCCTGCATCTGTCGAATGTGGAACACTGTATCATCGATCCGTGTCTGGATACCGACCTGGTCCGCAAGTATTCCAGTGATCCCAGGGTAACAGTGCTGAAGGCTCTCAGCTTGGACGCGCTTCGATCAGTCGTAGGGACTTACGATTGCATTCTTATAGACGGCGATCATAACTGGTATACAGTCTATAATGAATTGCAGACAATTCAGCAGCGCGGACTACTGCGAAGGGGCGGCGTCATATTTTTGCATGACGTCGTCTGGCCCTACGGTCGACGAGATATGTATTACCAGCCGGATACGATTCCCGCGGAGTTTCGCCAGCCCTACGCCATTAAAGGCATGATTAGGGGACAAAGCAAACTATGTGAGGACGGGGGTGTGAATTCGCAACTCTGCAATGCAATATATGAAGGCGGACCTCGCAATGGGGTACGGGCCGCCGTGGAAGATTTTATAAGGCAGCATGTTGACGATTACAAATATTGTCAACTGCAAAACCAGTTCGGCATGGGGCTGTTGCAGTACCGTTCGAACAAGGCATCCGAGAACGCCTCTTTGCTTCTTCTCAGGCTGAAGGTGCATATTTTCAATTTAGTCTTTCGTGCCCGCTCGCTCCTGTTCCGGACTTAACTGCTGATCTGAAGGCTGCCATGTGTTTGGCCCTTTCCGCTGGTATTTCAGGTGCAGATCAGAACGGGTGTGACTCCATCGCGCCCCGTATCATATCGCCGATTCCGGCGCTGTACCCTTAAGCCGAGCACGAACCTGCAACACCGCTGAAGGCGGGAGTCTTTACCGGTTGTCTGTTAATGGGACAGGGCAGGCACTTTTGAAATAGACGCAAGGAATTGGGAACCATGAGCGTTAAGCGCGACACACTCTACAATCTGGCTGGTTCCGTCTTGCCAATGATCGTCAGCCTGATCACCGTTCCGATATATCTGCATCTGATCGGTAACCCACGATATGGTGTGCTGGCGCTAGTGTGGCTTATCTTAGGGTATTTTGGCGTTTTTGATCCGGGCATTACGCGCGCTGCTTTGTATCACCTCGCCCGACTTAGCGCGCCCGAACAGGCCAGGGAGCGCGAAGGCGTCTTCTGGACCGCGCTGACAGTGAACCTGGCATTCGGGGTTGCCGGAGGGATCGTGTTGTATGTTATAGCACGCCCAGTCTTCATGTATGCTTTCAAAATGCCAGTGGCAATTCGGGCAGAGGTGATGAGGAGCCTTCCCTGGCTGGCTGTATCTGTAACCGTATCAGTCGTCACCGGGGTTTTTGGCGGAGCGTTGCAGGCCCGCGAGAAATTCGGCTATCTCAATTCGGTTACGGTAGTGACCATAATCTTGACGCAGGTGGCTCCATTAGCCGTCGCATACTGGCATGGTCCAGATTTGGCGTGGCTCATCCCGACTGTACTCGTTGCGCGGATGATGGGTGCGATTCCGAACTTTCTCAAAATAGCGCGAGTTTTGCCTCTCGGGACCGGAGGGAAGTTTGATCGCGCCTATGTTAAGACACTCTTTTCCTATGGCGGCTGGGTCACTGTCACGAATCTGATTGGTCCAATTTTAGAAATGGTGGACCGCCTCCTGATCGGCAGCGTGCTGAATGCCGAGGCGGTAGCTTTCTATACGGTCCCCTTCAATTTGGCTGCCCGCGCCTCAGTCATTCCGGCTGCTGTCGCTAATAGTCTTTTCCCAAAGTGGTCCCGAGCGAGTTCGGAAGCTAGCAAGCAGTTGGCTTCGGAAGCAGTGGCCACGCTGAGCGCGATCATGACGCCCCTTATCGTGGTTGGAATCGTGGCTCTGCCCCTGTTCATGCAGCACTGGGTTGGACCCAATTTCGCCGCTCATGCTGCGCCGGTCGGCATCATTATTTTAATTGGTATTTGGGCTAATGGGCTCGCATTCATTCCTTTTGGCCACCTACAGGCCACAGGACGCCCTGATTTGCCCGCGATATTCCACGCCAGCGAACTGCTTCCTTTTCTGGGACTATTGTGGTTTGCCTTGCATTCCTATGGTCTGGTCGGAGCGGCGTGGGCATGGACGCTTCGCGTTGTGGTTGACGCTATCCTCCTTTTTGCCGTTGCGGGACAGATCCCCGGATGGCGCCGCGTGTTACCAGGAGGCATGTTCGTGCTTATCGCCGCCGCAGTTGCTCCAGGTGTGTTTTTTTCGATCAAGACCGTTGTGGCCCTGACGGTAATTACAGCATCCATCGCCTGGTCGTGGAGTACGAGCAGCGTGGTCCGGTCAGTGGTGTGGCGCTTCGTCTTGAATCCTGCGCTGGAACTCGTAAGATAAGCGGTAATCCAGCGGCATCTGCCCCTCTTGTAGTACATCTCGCAAATTGCCAATTATCCCGTGCGGGTAAGCGTACAGCCTGACTTTCAATTACCCACAATTCTGACCGAATCTGAGTGAGTAATGATGAGGCGTATTCGGCCTCAAATGAGGTACTTACGTCGCGGGCGGCAAACCTGGCCACGTGGAGAGCATGAGGAAACCGCGAGATGTTCGCGCCACGGAGAGCCGGCAAGCGCCGGTAGTGTCCAGAAGTTTTCGCACTCCCGTAAGCGTACAGCCTGACCCGGTTGACTTCGGGATGGCAGCGATGCATTGATATCGAAGTTCTGGTGGCCTTAAGTACCCACGTATTTTTTAAGTGGGGACTTGTGCGATAAGGATCAGGCGGCCCTGGTGGCGGATTCGAGATTGGCGGCGAGGTTCCAGGGCAGGAGCTCGTCGATGCGGTTGACTGGATGCGAAGCGATCCGGGCGAACACGGTGCGGAGATAGAGCTCCGGGTCGATGCCGTTCAGCTTCGCGGTTCCGATCAGGCTATAGAAGGCGGCGGCGCGATCACCGCCGGCATCGGACCCGGCGAACAGATAGTTCTTTCGGCCCAGGGCCACGGCGCGCAGCGCCCGCTCGGCGGCACTGTTGTCGATCTCCAGACGACCATCGTCGATA
>DAHVZZ010000359.1:0-6306 GCA_027323785.1 Acidobacterium sp.
CCCACGCGGCGCGTCCCCACAGCGACCCCGTCACCAGTCCGATCGTGCAGAAGATCACGCCCACTTCCGCCGCGCTGACTGCCAGCGAGTCAGTCTTGATCGCCAGCCCCTCATTCCGATTGCGGATGGCCAGGTAGGCCAGGGAACAGACCAGATTGATCAGGAACATGATCCCCATCGCCGCCCACGACGGCACATGGTAGTAGATGATCCGCCCCACATTGCCCTGCGCCGCATCCGGAGGCACGATCCACATCGCCTCCCGGAAACCCTCCACAAGGATTCCCAGCGTCGCCGCCAGCCATATCCATCGCCACAGTTTCATAGAATCTGCCTTTGCCGAAATCTCGGCTCAAACCAATCTCTTCCGCGTTCTGGATTTACCCGGTCGATCCGTGCCATTGACATTCCCCGAAGGATCACGCCGGCCCGCGTGGAAAAACGAATTCTCCATTTTCCGCATCCACGATTAGGAAGGCAAGGAGCGCTATGGAGTGGTTCATACTTGTTATCGGTGTAGTCCTGATCGTCATCGGTGTCGGCGGTCAAACCTTCGGCCTTCGCAAAAGGAACAAGCTCGCTTCCTATGATCGACCGGCCCGCGTGTGGATTGTCACCGTGGCCTTCATCGTGGTCGGTCTCTGGGCTGTTGCTTTTTCGGCTGTTCACTTTCTCTCTCTCCACGCTACCGGCCACTGGGGTCACTGGTAGCTTCCAGCACGGTCTTCCGCCCCGCGGAGCCTTTCCTACTCCGCGTGCAGAATCACCTCGAACAGCATCATTCCCAGCGTCGTAAACGCCACATCGTACCCGGCCAGCATCTTAATCCACAAGGTCGGGTCCCCGACGCCGGTGAGGATAATCGAGCAGGCCATCGCCATCCCCAGCAGCGCCGGGATAAACACCGGCAGCAGCAGCAGCGGCAGCAGCATCTCCCGATTCCGCGTCCGAATCGACAGCGCCGCAAAGAACACCCCATTCACAATCAGAGCCCACGTCCCCAGCGGCATCACCAGCGCCAGCAGCCACGCGTTGCCCAGCGCATGCAGGTTGTAAAACACCACAAACACCGGCGCCAGCACGATCTCCACCACCGTCACGAACAGAAAGTTCGCGATGGCCTTGCCCATGAACAACGACGCTCCCGGAGCCGGCGTCATGCGCAGTGCGTCCAGCACCTGATTGCGCAGCTCCCGTGCCCATGCCTGATTGAGCGAACTGACGGCGGCGAACATCATGGCCACGCACAGAATGCCGCCGGCAATATTCCGGGACGCCTGCTTGGTTGGATCGAACGCCAGGCTGAACAGCACCACCACCAGCAGGGAAAAGAACAGCATGGAGTTGATCGCGTCCTTCGACCGCCACTCCAGCTGCAGGTCCTTCTTCAGATGCATCAGAAAGTAGGCTGCCTTCATTTCGTCAGCTCCACGACGGTCGCCTTTGCCGCCCGCACCTAGTCTTCCGGCTTCAGCAGCATCTGCACGCCGCGTGTCCCCGCCGAAACCGAAATCGTCTCGAACAGCTCCAGCGTCTCGTCCACGTAGACCGGGTAATCCCTCTTTGCCCCAAAAACTGTAACTCCGCCGCGCACATATCCGGTCAGCGGCTGCACATCCTTCAACGAAACCATTTCCGCTTTTCGCGCTCCCGCCGCCGCCGCCAGCTTCTTAAAATCCAGCTCCGCATCGCCTGCTACCACCGCGAACACATGCTCTTTGTCCGAAGTCACGCACAGCAGCGTTTTAAACACCTGTTCCGCCGGAAGCCCGATCTTCTCCGCCACCAGCACGGCCGAAAACTCCTCCGGCGACACCTCGTACTCGCGAATCTCGTACTCGATCCCCAGCCCGTCCAGAATGCGCGTCGCATTCGTCTTGTGCCCCGCCGCCCTGTGGACGCTGCTCATCGTGCGCTCCCCAGCACTTCCACCGGCTCCGCCGCAATCCTGCCCAGCCGCAGCTCGCCGTTCCGCGCATAGGGCCCTTCCGTCAGCGATGCCACCGCGCCCGCCCGCAGCGTCAGCACATAATCCGCCAGCGGCTCCGCCAGCTCCCGCTGGTGGGTCGTCAGCAGAATTGTCCGCTGCTCCGAGCGAAAAGTGTCCAGCAGCCGCAGCATCTGGTGCGCGCTCTGGATGTCCATATTCGAAAACGGCTCGTCCAGCAGCAGCAGTTCCGGCCGCGCAATCAGCACCCGCGCCAGCGACGCCCGCTGCTTCATCCCCTGCGAATACTGCCCCACCGGCCGCTCCAGCGCCGGATCCAAACCCACGCTCCGCAGCGCCTCTTCCGGAGTCACGCACTCCCGCCCCCGGTACAGCCCCGCGTAGTAACGCAGATTTTCCACGCCCGTGAACTCGTCGTACAGCATCGTGGCGTGGCTCATATACCCAATCCGCTCCCGCGCGGCCATCGGCTCTTCCGCCTGCCCCTGCGCGTCATAGATCCGAATCTTCCCGTAACTCGGCCGCAGCAGCCCCGCCAGCGTCCGCAGCAGCGTCGATTTCCCCGCGCCGTTTGCGCCCAGCACCAGATAGCAGCGCCCCCGCTCGAAGCTCACCGATACCTTCCGCAGCGCGACGAAGGTCCCGTACAGCTTCGAGATTCCCACGCATTCCGCTATCGTGCTGTTCATGGCCTGCCTGTCCTTTCCGGCAGTCTACCGCCGGACACACCACACCTGCGAGCGCCGGTCCTCTGGCCAGCACTCCACCCGCTGCTCCTCGATCTCTGTCCTATCGAACTTTGCCCGTCGTCACCGGAGGCGTGACCGCGGCAGTCTGTGTCGCGGAGGAAGTCGAAGTTTTCACCACTTTCGGTGCATATTTCGAGGCGCACTTCGACTGCAATCCGGTCGCGTGGAACACCCCATCGCGTCCGTACATCCCGATGGCCAGCGCCATGCTGTTGTTCTTAAACGTGTCCGGTGGCGGATCCTGACCCGTATAGTCCACCGTCAGCTTGCGGGTATTCTCCAGCAGCACAAACTCCGCATGCGGTCCGTTGCGTCGAATGGAGCCTGGCTCTACAGTGCCGGCCACCCGCAGATGCTGCGTATAGGCCTTCGATCCCATGGCCTGCAGTTGCTGAATGGTCACGTAATAGCTCTTGCCGGACTCGACTCCGGTGAACGCAAGATACAGGATCGCTCCGACCACTACGACCGCCGCCGCCGCAATCCGAACCGTCTGGCTGTTGCTGCTCTTCATGATGACTATTGTAAGCAGTCCCCGCCTCTGCGCGCATGTGACAGATATCACCACCCAATTTGTCTCGCGCGTCAAACCGCGCCTCGCCGGTCATCGGCCCTGCGGCCGGGCCGCGTGCCTCAGGTTGCTGCTCATTCCCCCCGGAACACTTTCAAACCCCACTCCGTATCTGACGGATAAGGCGGCAGTTGGATCACAGGCACCCGGACCCGCCGTCCCGCTGACGATCTCCAGGTGGATCGGTGCATGCGTGACAGAAGCGGCCGATCACGTTGAGCGTAGCCACCACCGCCTCCCCTGCCCATCGCCGGCCCGTCCCGCGAACCGGCATAATGCTCTCAGCGCAGAATCCCCAGGCTCAGCAACGCAACCCGCCTATGATCGATCTCCTCTGGCTCCTCGTCCTCATCGCCGCCACCGCCGCCATCGTCTGGGGAGCGGAAACCTTCGCCGAGCACCTCGGAGCCGCCTCCGTCGCCCTCGGCGTCAGCAGCTTCGCCCTCGCCCTGCTGCTCGCCGGAGCCGAGCCCGAAGAGCTGGCCACCGCCGTCGTCGCTGCCTGGCGCGGTTCGCCCGGCATCGCCCTCGGCGACGTCGTCGGAGCCAACGTCACCATCTGCCTCGTCGCCCTCGGCGTCGCAGCCTGGATCGCCCCCCTCGTCTTTTCCTCCGCCGTCCTGCTCTACGCCGCCCTCGGCATCCCGCTCGGCTGCATCGCCGCCTGGTTTGCCTGGACCGGCCACGTCACCCGCCCTGAAGGCGTCATCCTCGTCGCCCTCTACCTCGCCTACGTCGCCCTCATCTGGATCGTCGAACGCCGCCCGCCCCAGCTCGGCGAAACCGGCGAGCTCGCGGAAGCCCGCGAAAAGGCCTCCGCCTCAGGCCCGGACGCCCCCAAAGCCCGCACCGGCATCGACCTCCTCCTGGTCCTCGCCGGCATCGCCGCCATGGCTGGCGGAGCCACCCTCCTCGTCGAATCCGTCCGCCGCCTCGCCCACATCCCCTCCGCCCAAACCACCCTCGGCCTCACCCTCGTCGGCTTCGCCACCGGATTCGAGCTGGTCGTCCTCGCCTGGTCCGCCGCCCGCCGCGGCCAGTCCGCCGCCGTCGTCGCCGGAGTCGTCGGCTCCTTCGCCTACAACGTCACCATGACCCTCGGAGCCGCCGCCCTCGTCCATCCCCTCGCCCTGGCCCACGCCCGCAGCCTCCACGCGCCGCTCCTCGCCATGCTCGCCGCCCTCGCCGCCGTCATCCTCCTGGCCCTCCCCAGCCGAACCCTCACCCGCCCCCACGCCGCCCTGCTCTTCGCCGGCTACGCCGCCTTCCTCGCCCTCGCCATCCTCAGATAGCCGTGCTTGGATAGCCGCGAATTTTTGCGGACACTCCACCGTCGCCTCCGCTATCCTCATCTCCTGCGGAAAACCTCCCACTGAACCCCACGGCCCCGCTTCTCCACGGTTCGCAGTTCAGGTTCGCAGTTCAAAGGCACGCCATGAACAAGCGCCCACTCGCCATCGCCGTCGTCGCCTGGCTCTTCATCGCCATCGGAGTCCTTGGCTTCGTCTTCCACCTGCCCCTGCACCGCGCCTTCCACCCGGACGACCTCTGGCCGCTCGTCCTCGAGCTCATCCTCCTCGCCGACGGCATCTTCCTCCTTCGCCGAGCCAACTGGGCCCGCTGGCTCTTCCTCGCATGGATGAGCTTCCACGTGGCCCTCAGCTTCTATAGCTCTCTCCGCCTGGTCGCCATCCACACCCTCTTTCTCGTCCTCTTCGGCTGGATACTCTTCCGCCCCGCCTCCACCGCCTGGTTCCGCACCAGAACGCCGCCGGCCGCCGTTTGAGGGTGGTTTCAGAAGGTCGACTGGCTCAAAGCGTGTTTTCCGGCAGGATGCGCTCCAGCAGTTCGCGGGCGCTCACGATCTCGGTCTCTTTCCACCATCGTGGGAAGTGCCGCCGATTCCCGGTCACCAGAAAGTTCGCTCCCGCTGACTCCGCGCATTCCAGAAATCGATTGTCCGCCTCGTCCGGAGAACCGGTGGCCCTCCTTCGCGGCTGGCAATACTCCGCATGCTCGTCCATCAGGCGCAGGAACTCCGCAATCTTCCTGGGATCGAATCGAAACGCCGGACGTGCCAGGACCGCCCTGTATTCAGCAACGATCGAAGGAGAAAGGCAGATCGTCGCGCCTCCGGCAAGTGCAATGCGCAGGACAGCCGCTTCGTTGCCGCCGGGAGCCAGCAGGGCCGAGACTACGACATTGGTGTCCAGCACCAGCCGATTCATCGGCCTTGCCGGGACCGCCTTCCGCCCGCCCTTCGTTCGCCGCGTGCCGCCGAGATTTCCGCGTCGATCTGGCGAGCTGTCAACTGATCGGCGCCACTCTTCCTCGCTGCGGCCCAGATCTCCTCCAGCACCCGGGGAGGCGGTGCCGCCAAATCCAGAAAATCGGCGAAACTCATCACGACCGCCTGAGGCTCTCCCCGGCGATCCACCAAAAACCGCTCGCGCTTTTCATTCACCCGCCGCAGGATTTGTCCAAACTGATTGCGCGCTGTCAGCGCTGAAACCTTCGTCGGCATCGGATTGGTTTGGCCCTTCATCCCATTCCTCCCAACGGACCCAACAGCCTCGCCCGCACCCTCAGAATACTCTGCATCTCGATGAGTCAGGATCGTGCGCCCCCCGATCTCCCAGCGCCCTGACTTTGGTAACGCCCACTCCGCCGTTTTCGCTTGCACCCATTCCGCGGTTGGCCTACGCTCAAAATCAGGAAAGCTCTGTCCGCCATTCGCGACAGAGCTTTTTCCTTTCTCCGGCCCAGGCCGGACTCGCAGCCGCTCTTTGAAATCCTCGCCGCTCAGGCATCGCGGATCACGCGTCGCGTCCACGGATTGCGACCACGCATCGCGGATCGCCCAACAGCCGCCCCGAATCGCCGAACTCGGCGTCCATCGCGGCCGTCTCCTGTTCACACACGGCCGCCAGCCATCTGACGTAATTGCAGTCAACTGGCCTTCCGCGGCCTTCCCTGATCACCTCGCGACACTCAGGTGATCATTCACGGCCGCCTCCCAACTGATCTGAAATGAAATG
>DAHVZZ010000383.1:0-4325 GCA_027323785.1 Acidobacterium sp.
CGCATCGCTGTAGGCGTTCACATTCATGCGCCGGTCCTTCCTGCTTGCCGCGCCTGGTCACCACGGCGGGGCGCCAGCTAGACAGCCCGTTTGCCATCATACGGCCGCCGGAGCCTCCACCCGTCGCACCCCGGCCTCGCCATATCCTCTCGCTCTCAGCCGTGCCCGCCTCAGCAGTCGGTCCAGCACCGGCCAGCCCGAGTCATGAGGCCTTCGCTGTCTCCGTCGCCGGCTTGCGGACCAGTTCCACACTGCACGGAGCGTTCCGCACAACCGCCTGAGCAACCGACCCCAGCAGCATGCGGAGCACCGCGTTGTGTCCACGCGACCCCATCATGATCAGGTTAGCGCCCCACTCCTTCGCTTCCTTCAGAATCCCGTCCGCCGGGGCGCCATCCATCGTCTTCGCGAACACCTCCAGCGACGGCATCGCGTGCCGGATCTTGTCCGCCGCCTCCGCCACATCCTTCTCCGCGCGCTGCCGTTCTCGTTCAGTCGAGTCAGAGTGCAGCGACCTCCCGGCGGGTTCCGGATGAATCAGCTCCGGACTCCCCACGGCAACCGACAGCACTTCCACCTGGGTGCCCGCGGGCCACAGCCTGCTCAAAAACTCGTCAATCGTGATAACGCTATGGTCAGAACCGTCAATGGGCAGGAGAATCTTCATAGACACCTCCCACACGAAGCGGCGCCCAAAGCCTCGTGGTCTCTGGAACCACTTCGGCCTGTAGCCTACCCCCGAAAGTCCCGACCGGCGGTGACGCGAGTCACAGCCCCATCAGTGATGGCACGTCGTCTCGCTCGTCACCAGCGTCCCCGCCAGATACTCCCGCGCGATCTCCAGCGGCGGCCCCGACGGCGCCCCCAGGCACACCTCAATCGCATTCTTTTGAAAGATAATACGGGCCTTCACACCCATGTTTCCGGCAATCACCGTTGTCACACCGCGCTCTTTCAGCCATCGAGGCAGCAGCCCAGGCTGATGCTCCGGAGCAACAACCTCCGTGCTGGAGACCACGGCTCTGCTGGTCGGATCCACGTCCAGAAGAGCAAAACCCGCACAATGTCCAAAATGGGGATGAAGAACATGATCGGTAACCGGTACAGCAATACGCATTGCGGCTATTTCCTTTCGCCGAGTTAAGGTCTCGATTGCGGCTCGCGCGGTGTCCTGCCATTCCGCATTCGCAAACAGCAGCGAAGTCGCCAGAACAGCCTCATACCGCGCGGGCCAGTGGTGTCACATCGGTATATGACAGTGTAATGTACACCTATATGTCTTCTGTGTCATCCGGAATACGCTCCTACTGCCGGTTCCAGCGCCCCCCGGACCACTTCGGGATGCCCTGCTCGTTGCGCAGAATCAGAACCTTACCGTCCTTCGTGACCTCCCGCGCAATATAGGCATCGCTGCCCTGGTACTTCACCTTCGACCCGACGATCTCCACCTGATCGCCCTCCGCAAACGAGAAGCCCTGCGATGCAACCCAGTGCGCGGGCCCCAGATGCACGTCCGAGCTTTGCCCGTCGTGTTGAACCGTCAGGTGCAGCCCGTTCCAGCCTCGCTGGCCGGTCACACTCTTCACTTCGCTCACGGTTCCCTGAATCGTGGCCTCGGTCGCTGGATTGTAGATTCGGCTGCCGCGGGCGGACTGGGCCCACGCGGCGGTCGCCAGAGTCGCAGCCAGCACGAAGGCTGCCACACGCGAATAACGAGCAATGTTCATCGAAATCCCTCCATCGGCGATGATTCGCCTTTCCGGAATCCGGTTCGGCCCGAACTACACCGGAATGCAGCCGAACCTGCGCCGAAATTTACCCGGAAGATGCGACAAATTCCCTCATCGCTTCTGGAATTCGCCCCCTGGTGCCATTACCGAAAAGCGCCAGGTTCTCGGCGTCATCCAGTTGCGCTCGCCCCCGACCCCAGCGCCTCGCCGATGCCAGTGCGTGATACACCTATACCCAGCGGAAAAATTCCGGAAGCGCGACCCGGGGAGGGCTACAGTGCCACAGCGATTATGCAGCCGGCACGGAAGAAATCATCCGTGCACATGCGGCATGGGCAAGGTTTATCGGTTCGTCGAGCCGGTCGTTCTCCTGCTCCTCAGTCAGCGGGGACCCTCCTGCGGATACGATCTTGCGCCGGACCTGCGAAAGTACGCCCTCACCGACGCCGAAATCGATAAGGGCGCACTCTACCGCACGCTCCGCCAGCTCGAAGAAAACGGCAACGTCAAATCCGCGTGGGTCATCGACGATCAGGGCCCCGCCCGCCGCATCTACCGCCTCACCGCCCGCGGCCGGCGCCATCTCCAGGAGTGGGCGGAGGTCCTCGATCATCTCTCCGGATCGATGAGCCGCTTCGTGCGCGAAGCCAGATCGTCATCCAGCCGCACAGCTCGGGTGCAGTCCCAAAAGCCCTGACGCCCACGCCGTTCGGCCCGGCCTCTCAGCCCATCCCCGAAATCATCCTCTGGCGTCGCCCGTCACAGAGCCTCCACAATCTGCGACAGAAACCAGGTCCGCCGCTCCGTCTCATCGATCCACGTTTCGATCATGCTGTTCGTCGCGACGTCGTGATGCTGCTCGCAGATCTGGTGAGCGGTGCGCAGAAAACGAGTCAGCGCCTGATTGTCGGCGCGCAGCTCGGCCAGCATGTTCTTCGTGCTGATCAGCTGATCGTTGTTGTCGCGAATCCGCTGATTGTGCGCCACTTCACCCACCGAATGCAGAGTCGTGCCGCCCAGCTTCCGTGCTCGCTCCGCAATCTCGTCTGTCATCGCCAGCAGTTGCCCTGCCTGCTCGTCCAGCAGCAGGTGATAGTCGCGAAAATGCGCTCCCGAGATATGCCAGTGAAAGCTCTTTGTCTTGAAGTAGAGCGCAAAAGTGTCGGCGAGCAGCTTGCGAAGCTCGACGGTTATCTGCGCCACAGAATCCGGCCCGAGGTCGGATGTCAGCGTCGCTTCCCTGACTGCCTTTGCTGGATGGTCCATATGCCTGCCTTCCTTTCTCTCTGGAAAGGAACCGGCCGGAAAGCTTCGAGCGATGCGGGCTCTGTGGAAGTGTTTGAGCGGAGTGCGAAATCTGCGGCAGAGCCCACCGGGGAACGGTCGGTGTCCTCTCCCCTGAAAACCTGCACAGTTTAGTTTGGCACTCGGCGCCGCGGTGTGACCGCCATCACGCCGCCATCCCTATTCCCGCAATCCTCCTGAGACTCACGCCGCCGCATCGCGCCGGCGCGTAAACTACGCACAGGATGTCCAACCCTGCGCTCCAGGTCGCAACCATTCGCACCTCTGAACCCAACTGGCTGAGCCGGCTCACTCGCGCCTACCGGGAGCATGCCCCCGTGGAAATTGTCGATGACGCCGAAGTCGGAATCGATCCCGCCAGTCAGTCGCTCCTGCAAATGGGTCTGGCGGGCAGACTCACCCGCCGCGAATGGACCGGCGTCGCCGTATCCGGCGGCATGACCGTCTTTGGCGCGACCATGATCGTGCTGGCGATCCTCGATCCCGATCCCACCAGCAAGCTCGGGCTCCTGGTCGGCAGTGGGGCGCTCCTCGCCCTCACCGGAGGCTTCCAGACCGTTCGCCTCCTCACCCGAATGAAGCCTCCCAACATCCGGATCACCCGCGAGGGCATTCACATCGAGTGGCTCTGAGCAACTCTGTTGCCGCTAATGTCCAGCCGATGCCCGCTGCAGCACAGGCCCCGGCGTGGCGCTCTCGCCCGGAAACTTCTCTCCCGGCGGCGAACCCGCAATCACCGTCTGCATAAACTGTCTCCAGACCGGCAGCGCAACGCGGGCTCCCGTCTCCCGATCTCCCAGCGAATTCCGATTGTCATAACCCACCCACACTCCGCATGAGACCGAAGGCGAAAACCCAATGAACCATGCGTCCGTGAAGTTGTTCGTCGTCCCCGTCTTCCCCCCCAGCGGATAATTCAGCGATGCCAGTGAAGCCGCCGTCCCCTCGCTTGTCACGCCCTGCAGAAAAGTCAACATCGTCTGCGCCGTCTTCGCGCTGATCACATCCCGCACCGGCGGATTCACCTCCATCAGCGGCACCCCATCCGCACTCAGCACTCTCCGGATGAAATGCGGCGCCACCCGGATCCCATCGTTGGGAAAAACCGAGTAGGCCGCCGTCTGCTGCTCCAGCGTCGCCTCAGCCGAACCAAGCGCAATCGGCAGATACGGAGGAATCTCCGTCGTGATCCCGAACCGGTGCGCGGTGTCGATCACGTGATGGATTCCCACCTTCGCCGCAAGCTCCAGCGCCGGGATATTCCGCGAATCCGCAAAAGCCTCCAGCAGC
>DAHVZZ010000389.1:0-2165 GCA_027323785.1 Acidobacterium sp.
GGAGCGGCCATGCCGGCATTGGCCCAGCGGATCGTTGCGCGGCCGGCGCTGAATCCGCGAAGCATCGACGGGATGTCGATGGGCGCGCCGGTGAACCTGGGATCGGTGTGGCTGGCGAAGCAGGGTGACAACCCGGCGTGGGCCAGTCCGGGCTTCGACGACAGCGGCTGGCGGACGGTGAATACGAGCCTTTCGCTGGGGCAGCAGGGCATGAAGCATGTGGACGCGGTCTGGTACCGGACGCATGTGCGCGTGCCGGCGGGGGCGCGGAATCTGGCTCTGCTGCTGACTTATATGGAAGGCAGCGCGGAGGTCTTCGTCAACGGCGCACGGATCGGGCAGTGGGGCTCGTTTGCGCCCGGAGGCAGCAAGGTCTCGATAGGCTGGTTCGGGGATATTCCGGATTCCGTGCTGGGCTCGGGTACCGTGACGGTAGCTATCCGGACGCGGGCAGGCCTGGCGAGCCACAACGGCGATCTGCCGACTGCCGGACTCACGATGCTGTCGACAGTACTGCTGGGGCCGCGAAGTGAAATTCGGAATACAGCCGCGCTGCTTGCCTTTCGAAGTTACACCTCCAACTGGAGCAACCTGACCCTGGTGCTGCTGGTGCTGCTGATCACGGTGGCGCTGGCGCTGGCTCTGCGCGACGAGCCCGAATACCGGATGCTGGCGATTGCGCTGGCGGCAGCCGCGGCCCATCAGATTTTGCAGTTCAGGGAAGTCGCCGATGCTCTGCCGAGGACAGTGCCGGTGATGGCGCTGCAGACCGCGATCGCCCTGGTCACCACCATTGCCACGATTGAGTTTGTGCGGTTGGTGCTGCGCCTGCGGAAGTCGCGCTGGTTCACGATCTATTACGCGGTGCTGATCGTGGTGGTTCCGACCGCGAATTTATTCGTAGGCCTGTACTGGGAGCCGCGTCACGCGCTGAACGATCCGCTGACAGTAGCGATGAGTCTCACGGCGCAGGCGATCATGGCTCCGGCCATTCTGGGATTGCCTCTGCTGGCGATGTGGGTGGGATGGCGCAGGCGCTACGTCGACGCGCTGCTTCTGTCTGTGCCGCTGCTGATCAACGCCGCGGTTTCGTATTACAGTTTCGTCGTGTATCTGCTCTATGCAGGCCACCTCGTCGGGATACACGCCGTACTGAATGCCAACCAGGTGCCCACCTCGGTATTTGATGTGGGGTGGAACGAAGTCTTCTCATTCGCATTCTCGATTTCGATCCTTGTGTTTCTGGTGATCCGCACGATCCGGCTGGCGCGGGCGCGGGCGCGGGCCGCCAGCGAGATGCAGGCGGTGAAGACGCTGCAAACGCTGCTGATGGCGAGGTCCCAACAGGGCACGCCGGGTTATCGCGTGGAGACTGCCTACCGCCCGGCGGCGGAGGTCGGCGGCGACTTCTTTCTCGTATCGCCGGACCAGGATGGATCGCTGGTGGCGATTGTGGGCGATGTGAGCGGCAAGGGGCTGCTGGCGGCGATGCGCGTGTCGATGATTCTGGGAGCGCTGAACCGGGAGTCATCGCGGGAACCCTCCGAGGTGCTGGAACGGCTGAACCGGGTGCTGCTGTCGCAGGGCGACCTGGGCTTTACCACGGCGTGCTGCGTGCGGCTGGAGGCGAACGGAGACTTCCGGTTCGCGAACGCCGGGCATTTGAATCCTTATGTGGACGGGCAGGAGATGGACGCCCCGGGCGCGCTGCCGCTGGGAATCCGTGCCGATCAGAATTACACATGCGTGACCGGAAGGCTGGAGGCCGGGCAGCGGATGGTGCTGCTCTCGGACGGCGTTCCGGAGGCGCGCGCGAAGCGCGAGCTGCTGGGATTTGAAAAGCTACTGGAGCTGACGCGGCTGCAGGCGGCGGAGATCGCGGACGCGGCGCAGCGCTTCGGGCAGGAAGACGACATTACCGTGCTGGCGCTGGCGCTGGCATGAGGACAACAGATTGAGGGCGGATAGCCGATGCGCAGGGCAATGATCGCGGTTTTTCTTCTTCTTCTGCTGGCCTTTGCGGTACATGAGTGCGCGGCGCAGGCCCGGCGTCTGCATACCGGGACGGCGGATGCCCGCGGCCGGTAATATGTTGGAGATAACAACAAAAGGGAAGGGTTTTGCGCATGAGATTTGGGATGCGGTGGGCAGTGGCGGCGATGGTG
>DAHVZZ010000434.1:0-3981 GCA_027323785.1 Acidobacterium sp.
GTCCGCCCCGACTCATTCGCCGTCCACAGCTTCACCCTGCCCGAGCACAGCACGTATACCGACTCGCAGCGGTAGCCCTCGCGATAAATCGTCGCCCCGCGGTCGTACCGCACCGCCGTCCCAAGACTCTCCAGCTTCCTCAGCTCCTCCGCATCCATGCTGCAGAAGAGATACTTGTTCCGATCCGCGCACTCCGCACACCGCTCATTCCGTGCCATGGGTCGTCTCCTGGGGACTTCCACCCGGAAACACTGCAATGCCCATGCCAAATCAAAGCCCCTGAATGCCCCTTACCCGCCCCTCTTTCCCCGTCCGCCGCCAGCTTTTTGTACAAACCCGTCCAAATTGTGAGCCTCGTCACACCCCAGCCCCATCCCACTCTCGCCCACCCCGCCATCGCCTCCGTTATCATGGGACTTCGCTCACCATGTCATCCTTCCTCATTGGCGTAGACCTCGGAGGCACCAACCTCCGCATTGCCGCGGTCACTCCCGACGGCGCTCGCATCGGCTCCATCGGCCTGCCCACCCGCCTTGCCGACGGCCCCCACGCCGTCCTCGACGACATGGCCTCCGCCATCCTCAGCCTCATCGAAGCTCATTCCGCGGATCGTCAGCTCCTCGGCATCGGCATCGGCAGCCCCGGCCCGCTGGAGCTGCCCCTCGGCGTCCTGCACCATCCGCCCAACCTCATCGGCTTCGATGGCTTCAATCTCCGCACGGAAATGGAGCGCCGCCTCGGACGCCCCGTTCACGTCGACTGCGACGCCAACCTCGCCGCCTATGGCGAAGCCATCCTCGGCGCAGGCCGCGCCTTCTCTTCGAACTCGCTCCTCATGCTCACCCTCGGCACCGGCGTCGGCTGCGGCATCATCCTCGAAGGTCGCATCTGGCACGGCATGCAGGGCGCCGCCGGTGAATCCGGCCACGGCCCCATCGATCCCGCCGGCCCTCCCTGCCCCTGCGGAGCGCGCGGCTGCCTCGAAATGTACGCCTCCGCCACCTCCATCGCCCGCCGCGCCCGCGAGCTCGGCATCGCAGCCCCGGACGCCGGCCCCCTCACCGCCTCCACCGTCGCAAAGCTCGCCGAAGCCGGCGACCAGCGCGCCCTCCAGGTCTTCGACGAGGTCGGCCGCGCCCTCGGCCTCTCCCTCGCCGGACTCATCAACGCCCTCGACCTGCCCCTCTACATCATCGGCGGAGGCGCTGCCGCCGCCTGGCATCTCTTCGCCCCAAAACTCTTCGCCACCGTCCGCGAAATGAGCTACGTCTACCGCATGTCCATGCCCGCCGACCCCGCCGTCTTCGAGCCAGGCAAAACCCACATCGCCCCCGCCCAGCTCGGCAGCGATGCCGGTCTCCTCGGAGCCGCCCTCCTGCCCCTCGCCAGCCAACCCGCCGTCAAATAGCCAGGCCGTCGGCCAACCCCTGCTTTGCACAAAAGGGAGAGCCGCAGCTCTCCCTCACATTGACCGGCAACGCAGCCTTCGCGCAAACCCGTCCCTCACGCGAATGAAGGCTTCAGTCGATCGCGTCCTCGCGACGCGGCGCCTCGCCGCCCTTCCGGTTCAGGATCCGCCGAAAGGCCTTCCGGTCCGCCCGGCCTTTGCGTTCCTCAAAGAATCGCTCAGTCTCCATCGCCGCGATCTTCTCCGCTGCGGCAATCACCAGAAACTGATTCATGCTGGTCCCGTCGCGCTCGCTGATCTTTTCCAGTGCCGCTTTCATCGATACCGGCAGGCGCAACGGAAATGTGGATACTCGCGTCGTCATTGCTCAATCCTCCTCAGAACTTCTCCAGGGCGCATGACTTCAATCCCGAAATTCCTGCGCGCCTCCCGCAGGTGACTCTCATTAAAAGTGACAATCGCGTCAGCCTGTCCGTTGACCGCCACCTCCAGAACCAGTTCATCTCCAGGGTCGCGGAGCTGGGGTCGCCACCGATAGAAGGCTCTCACCGGTTCCGCCATCCCGATGAGCCCGTCTACATAGATGGCCGCCTCCGATACGCTGAGTCCCGATGCCAGCCGATGTTCGGCCAGAGTGCAGATGGTTTCATATTCCAGGGCAAGCGCGACCGAGAGCAGCATCTCTGCTCTGCCGGCATCGATTCTGCGGAGCAATTCGGCGGAAGCTCCCCGCGGACTCCTCATCGCGGCGACCACGACATCCGTGTCCAGCACCAGCCTCACAGTAAGAATGATATCACATCATATGTAATATCATTGCGGCAACGCTCCACTCCCAGCGAATGCCCCGTTTTCTCTACTCGTACACCCACCTTGCCTGTGACTTTCATCGAGCGGGAACCCACGACTTCTCTTTTCCCTTCCCGCGCCGCCCTCCTCATGGCATCCTGTTTCAGGCCCCGGACCATCCCCCGCGTCCAGCCCCCGGTGAACGCCAGCGTGATCTCCACTCCCACTCCTGACACCTCTCTGCGGAGCGCCACCCCCGCGCTCAGGCCCCTCCGCAATCTGGTTCAGCTCGGATTCTGGGCCCCCGGCATGGCCTTCGTTCGCCGTTGCCGCGATGCCGGCGTCGCCGTTCATCTCCTGCACGTCACCGACGAGCAGCCCCATCCCGGCCGCATCTGCTCCGCCCTCGCCTCCGCCTCTGAGAGCCTTCCCTGGAATCAGATCGGCTCCGAAGCCGGCCTCGCCCGTATCGCTGCCTTCGCCCGCTCCGTCGACGCCGACGCCATCGCCACCATCGACGAATTCTCTCTCCTCTGGCTCGCCCGCAACCGCCACATCTTCGAGCCACGCTGCCGTCTCCTCGCCTCGCCCGCCGCCTCCATTGAGCGCCTCCTCGAAAAATCCGAGCAGACCACCCTCGCCCGCCAGGCTGGCTTTCAGCTCCTCGAATCCTGGCTCCTGCATACTCCCGCCGACGCCGGCCTCATCCGTGCCGCCGCCTTCCCCATCTGCCTCCGCCCCACTTACATCAACTCCGTCGATCCGCCCTTCAAGGCGCGCCGCATCAACTCACCCCAGCAGCTCCGCGATTTCGTCGCCGACACCACCTGGCGCGATCACCCGCTCCTCGCCCAGCCCTTCCGCTTCGGCCCCAACATCGTCCTCCACGGCGTCCGCACCCCCTCCGGCGAATTCCTCGCCCTCCAGGGCTTCCGCGCCTATCGCAAATTCAGCGGCTTCGCCCTCTCTCTCGAACCCTGCGACCTGCCCCGCTCCGTCATGGACGCTGCCCGCCGCTTCGCCGCCCTCGCCGCCATCGACGGCCCCTTCCACTTCGACCTGCTCGAAGCCGACGGCGAAATCTACTTCCTCGAAGTCAACTTCCGCATGGGAGGCACTACCGCCAAAGTCGTCCGCCTCGGCTACGACGAGCCGCTCCTCGCCCTGGCCGCCTACGGACTCCAGCCGCCCCTCTCACCGCCGCCTCTGCCCGCCGCCCGCCGCGTCACCGGCAAGCGCATGCTCGCCGCCCAAATGCTTTCCGCCCTCCGCCGCCCCGCCGGCGACATGGATTTCCCCCAGCGCTCCCGCCTCTGGACCCTCTCCACTGCCCTCTGGGAAATGCTCACCGTCCCCGACGCCCTGCTCTCCCGCCGCGACATCCCTGGCAGCCTCTGGTACCTCCGCCGCGGCGGCCGCATGTAGCGATTTTCGATAATCCCAAAACCGCGCCCCCAAATGGCTCAACGCCGCGCCGCCATCCCGCTTATAATCGGTCGCCAATAGAGAACGCCTGCCGCCGCGCAGGCAATTCGCTCCGCCGGAGATGCGCCATGATGCTTCGCCCCGCAGCCAAAGCCGCTTTCCCGCTCCTCTTTTTGCTCGCATCCCTCGCCCCCGCCCAGACCCGGAACCCTCCGCCCATCAAAATGGGCCTCTGGCAGTCGGAATCCACCATGTCCATGTCCGGCATGCCCAACATGCCCATGGGCAGCGCCATGGCCCCGCACAAAATCGTCTCCCAGGCCTGCCTCACCCCGGACACCTGGCAGAAAGACCTCCAG
>DAHVZZ010000437.1:0-7141 GCA_027323785.1 Acidobacterium sp.
CAACTCCGGCGGCGCGCTGATCGATATGCACGGGGATCTGATCGGCATCAACACCGCGATCATCGCCGGGCGGAACGGCGGCGGCAACGAAGGCATTGGTTTTGCTATCCCGATCAATATGGCAGTGAACATTGTCGATCAGCTTGCCTCCCACGGGAAGGTGATCCGCGGCTACCTCGGGGTACACATTGAGGACGTGACGCCGCAGATGGCGCAGGCCTTCGGTCTCTCGCATGGAGGTGGCGCGCTGATCGCCGACATATCTCCGAATGGTCCGGCGGCGAAGGCGGGGCTGAAGCGCGGAGACATTATCGAGAAGCTCAATGGCCATCGCGTGGAAGACTTTGAAGAGCTCAGTGTGGAGATCTCGGAGATGGCGCCTGGCGCTGTTGCCCACCTGCAGATTGTCCGCAATGGGCAAACGATGCAGAAGGACGTCACGCTGGGCTCCTTCCCGACGAGCAGCAGCGGATCGTCGTCTTCCAGCGGCAGCGAGGGCTCCGTGCTCAAGGGCGTACAGGTTCAGGCCCTGACGTCGACGATCGCGCAGCAGCTGAATCTGCCGCCGGGAGTTTCCGGTGTGGTGGTCAGCCAGGTTGATCCGAACAGCGCGGCTGCCTATGCCAATGTTGAGCGCGGAGATGTGATCGAGGAAGTGGACCGAAAGCCGGTCCACAACATGTCCGACTACAACGCGGCCGTCTCCGCAGCGGGCAATAAGCCGGTGCTGCTGCTGATCTATCGCCAGGGCGTCACCATGTACACGGTGGTGCAGCCGCAGTAAACCACTTCACCATGCAGCGAGCGGAGGGCGGGAGAAATCCCGCCCTTTGTTCGTGATGAGAGCTTTTCATCGCAGCCGGTTTTGCCATGGACGCAGCGGCCAACCAGGCGGCCCGAACGGCCGGGGCTCGAATTCGGCAACCCGCGCCCCCTGGAAGGGGAAGCCGCTCGGCAAAGCTGCAGGACGGTTGTCTGCTTCGCGTGCTACACTCGGAACCCGACGAGTAAGGTGCGTCCATTTCCCCAGACCACTTACAGGTTCACAATCGTCAGCCAGTTAGCCCGGTGCGTATGCTGATTTTTGCTGAATCCGGAACTGCAAAGGCGGCTCTTCGCGGTTACTACGACCCCCGCCTGGTGGCTCTCTCTGTATTCATCGCCATGATGGCCTCCTATGCCGCTCTGGATCTGGCGGGACGGATGAGATTGTCGGCCAGCCGCATCCGGGGAGCATGGCTGTGCGGCGGCGCCATCGCCATGGGCATCGGCATCTGGGCCATGCACTACGTCGGCATGGAAGCCTTCCATTTGCCCATGGTGGTGCTCTACCACTGGCCTACCGTTCTGCTTTCCCTGATCGCGGCGATTCTCGCTTCGGGCCTGGCGCTGCTGATCGTCAGCCGGCGCACGCTGAGCGTTCGCAGCCTGGCTGCCGGAAGCCTGCTGATGGGCTCCGGAATTGCCGCCATGCATTACATCGGCATGAATGCCATGCGGATGGCGGCTACCGTCGTCTATAACCCCTGGCTGGTATTGCTCTCCATTTGTCTGGCGATCGGCAGCTCGTACGCTGCCCTGAAGCTGGGATTCGCGCTGCGCAACGAGTCCGCGGCGTGGCGCAGAAACAAAACCGGCGCGGCCATCGTCATGGGCATCGCCATCGCGTCCATGCATTATGTCGGGATGGCGGCGGCCCGCTTTTATCCAGCGATGATTGCGCCCGGAGAGCTGCGCGATGCGGTCATGGTGTCGAGTCTCTCGCTGGCCGGCATTGTTGTCGTCACGCTGACCGTGCTGCTGGTGGCGATTGCGACTTCGATTCTGGATCGCCTGTTTGCGCTGCGCGGGCAGCAGCTGGCGAGCAGCCGGAACCAGCTGCAGATGATTTTTGAAAACATGGCCGAAGCCATGGTGGTGATCGATCGCGATCTCAATATTGTTCAGGCCAATCGTGCGGCGGTCAGCCTGCTGGAGCTCTCCATCAGAAAGCTCACGGTTGCCGAGGTCAACAGTATCTTCGAGAGCTCGCTGCCGGATGGCACCGTACTGCCGCGCGCGATGCTGCCCAGTTCCCGCGCATTTCGCGGAGAATTCCTGGACGACTTCAGGATGCGGATTCGCCGGCGGGACACGGGCAAAAGCGTGACCGTGGAGGTCAACACCCGGCCGATTCCGGGGAAAACGGATGAGATTTCCGAAGTGATGATCGGCTATCGCGATGTGACCGAGCGCGATCAGATGGATCAGGTTCAGGCGCGGCTGGCCGCGATTGTCGAATCCTCGGAAGATGCGATCATCGGAAAGAACTGCGACGGAACCGTCACGAGCTGGAATCTGGGAGCGGAGCACATCTTCGGCTACACGGCGGCGGAGATGATCGGCCAGTCGATCTATAAACTGGTGCCGCCCGAGTGCGAGGAGCAGGAACGGGAGATTCTGGAACGCGTCGCCCAGGGGGAGACCGTCCGGCAGATGGAGACGGTGCGCCGGCGCAAGGACGGCCAGATCATTCACGTCTCCGTGTCCGTGTCGCCGATCCGCGACGCGCAGGGAGCGATCGTGGGCGCCTCCAAGATTGCCCGCAATATCACCGACGTGAAACTGCTGCAGCGGCAGCTGCAGCAGAGCCAGAAGATGGAAGCCATCGGCCAGCTCACCGGCGGCGTCGCTCACGATTTCAACAATCTGCTGGGCGTGGTCATCGGCAATCTGGATCTGCTGGAACGGATGGTGGGGGAGAACCCGGCGGCGATCAAGCGGATTCGCACGGCGCAAAAGGCGGCGGGCCGCGGAGCGGACCTTACCCGAAGGCTGCTCGCGTTCTCGAGCCGCGAAGAACTGTCTCCCGCGCCCATCGATCCGGTGGCCTGCGTGCGGAATGTCATGGAGCTGGCGGCTCGCGTGGTTGGACCGGAGATCAGGATTGCAGCGGAATGCGATCCCTCCGTGCCGCGGGCGTTTGCTGATCCTTCCCGGCTGGAGAGCGCGCTGCTCAACCTCATTGTGAATGCGCGCGACGCGATGCCCAGCGGCGGAAAACTCACCCTCTCGACCTGTGTTACTTCCCTGGAGTCGAGTTATCCGGCGGTGAAAACGGGCGAACTGGAGCCCGGCGATTATGTGTCCATCAGCGTCTCGGATACAGGCCAGGGGATGTCCCGGGAGACGATGGAGCGTGCGTTTGATCCGTTTTTTACGACCAAGCCGCGGGGCAAGGGAACCGGCCTTGGCCTGGCGATGGTCTACGGCTTCGTGAAGCAGT
The DNA here is from genome assembly GCA_027323785.1 of Acidobacterium sp. GTDB lineage: Bacteria > Acidobacteriota > Terriglobia > Terriglobales > Acidobacteriaceae > Palsa-343. The sequence goes on from DAHVZZ010000437.1 coordinate 3,266, forward strand.
CCGGCGGAACGGCGCGGATTTACAGCGAGCCCGGCTACGGCACCACGGTTTCGCTGTATTTGCCCATGGCGGAGACTTTCGGGGGCAGCGAACCAGCCAAAGCCGCGACGAATCCGCTTTCCAGACAACACGTGAAGGTGCTGGTGGTAGACGATGAGGAGGATTTGCTGGAGGTTGCGGTCGCCTACCTTCGCGCAATGGGACACATCGCCCTGCAGGCCAGAGATGCGGCCGCGGCCCTCGAAGAAGCCGAACGCCACCCCGACCTGGATGTGCTGGTTACGGATATTCTGATGCCGGGCGGCATGAACGGAGTGGAGCTGGCCAGGAAGATGCGGGAGCGCAATCCCGCGATTCGCGTGATCTATTCGTCGGGATTCCCGGCGGATGCGCTTACTGAGAAAAATGGCGCGCTGGCCGAAGGGCCGCTGCTGCACAAGCCGTATCAGCGGAACGAGTTTGTCGAAATACTGCACCGGGTGCTGGAAGAAGGCGACGGCGTGACGATCGCCGGTTCATAACCGAGAAGACGATGACAATTCCTCGCAAAATACTGGTGGTCGATGACGATGAGGATATCGGCGAATTCATTTTTGCCACCGCCGCAAGCATGGGGTACGACTGCGGCGTTGCGAGCTGCGCCGCCGACTTTCTGAATCTCCTGACTCGGGATACGGGACTGGTTCTGCTCGATCTGGTGATGCCGAATACGGATGGCATCGAATTGCTGCGTCTGCTCGCGGACCGCAGGACTGAGGCGAGCGTGATCCTGATGAGCGGCATCGAACGCCGGGTGATCGAAAGCGCCGAGAGGATGGCGCGGTCGCTGGGGCTGGATGTCGTCGGCCATCTGCAGAAGCCCTTCCGGGTGGCGGAACTGGAAGCGCTCCTGAGAACGCAGCATGCGCGGCTGGAGTCCCGTTCGCCGCATGCGGCGGTCGAGGAGCCGTTTTCTCCGGCGGAGCTGCAGGGCGCGGTGGAGCGCTGCGAGTTTGTGCTGCACTATCAGCCGCAGGTCAGCCTTGCCAGCAACTGTGTGGTGGCGGTGGAGGCGCTGGCGCGGTGGGCGCACCCGACCCGGGGCATGATCTTTCCCGACCGGTTCATTTCCCATCTGGAGATGCTCCAGCTGATCGATCAGCTGGGCTGGATCGGCATCGAGCGGGGCCTTGCGGATCTGGGAAGATTTCGCGATGCCGGCGGCGCCATACCGAGGCTCTCGCTGAATATCTCCGCTCAGTCGCTGCACGATCTGTCCCTGCCGGATCGCATCGTCTCGGCTGCGGATCGCCATTGCATCCCCGCTCAAAAAGTAACCATCGAAATTACTGAAAGCGGGCTGGTGCAGGACCTTTCCGAGGCTCTGGACGTGCTGACGCGGCTCCGCATGAAGCAGATTCAGCTCTCGATCGACGATTTCGGAACCGGGTATTCGATGATGCAGCAGCTCCAGCTGGTTCCGGCAACGGAATTGAAGATCGACAAGAGTTTCGTGCAGGGCATGCATGGCAATGCCAGCTATCGCGTCATCGTCCAGAAGACCATCGAGATCGGGCATGAGCTGGGCATGCAGGTTGTGGCGGAGGGAGTTGAAACCAGCGAACAGGCGGAGGATCTGCGCTCCTGCGGCTGCGACATTGCTCAGGGATATCTCTACTGCAGGCCGCTTCCGCCGGAAAAGCTGGTGAGCTGGCTGGCGGAATTTCGGGCCCAGCACAGCTGCGTGTGATGTGTGAGGGTCCGCAACGGCATTCGCCGGTCGTCATGCAGCGCGCTTACGCAGAATCACGCGGCAATGCTCGCGCCAGTGCTCGTCCACGGCGATCAGCTGCCAGGGAACCGATGGCGACAGATGGCGCAGGACGGTTTCGTTTGCGGGATGGACGTGCAGCGCCGGAGCAATAAGCAGCAGCAGCGGATCCTCGGGCGAAAGCGCCACGCCGGGGAAGTATCCGAGCCGCGCGAGCTGGCCGTCGCGAAGCAGCGCGCGCACGCGAGCCCAGTAGTCGAGCGCCTGCAGCGGCAGGTGGAGATCGTCGTCGGCCTTCAGCTCCAGCACGGCCAGTCGGCCCTGGCGCGTGACCGTGAGCAGATCGAGCAGCGTGCGGCTGGCTGAGGCAAAGGCGGGCAGCTGCGAGTAGACGGGCGGTGCGCCGTCCGGGGGCCCGGCGAATTCATGGCCGAGGACGGAAAGGTCGCGGCGCAGGACGGACTCCAGCCAGCGCTCCGGCTGCAGACGGAAAAGTGCGTCGCGCGTGGGAGCCATTGGATAGCGGCTGAGGAAGAGGCGATCCATCAGATCGCGAAACAGGTCTTCGGTGTCCTCGTCGAGCAGCGTTTCGCTGGGTCCGGCGCCGAAGAAGATTTGATCCTGATGCATAAAGGAGCCGGGCACCAGAGTGTGGCGGATGCGCGCGTATTCCAGCCCGTGCAGGGAAAAGGCTACCTCGGTCGCTCCGCGCGGACGAATTTCTGTGGCTGTCAGGAGGCCCGGCGGCAGCAGGGCGCGCAGGTGATCGATGGCCACTGCGGAACGCTCCAGGGCGGCCTGCGGATCGAAGGCGTGCGGAATCTGAATGTCCAGGTTGCCTTCGCCGGCGTGCTCGTGCAGCGTCAGCTCGCCGGAGGACGGATCCAGCTCGTACAGCTCCCACTGCGCCAGTCCCGAGTGCAGCCAGGCGATGCGTGCCGCCGCGAGCACAGCCGATCCGCGGGGAACGATGAGCCGCAGCCCATGGAAGACGCGCCGCCCGGCCATATGGTCGCGACAATGAGCGAGCCAGAGAATGCCGGGGGTGAGCGCGCCTTCGATCACCGCCGCCGGCTCTTCGTGTCCGACGCCCAGCACGGCCCAAGCGGACTGCCCGCGAGCCAGGATCCCGCGCGCCCAGGCGGGACCGAAGCTGTGCTCCATGTCCATGGAGGTGCGAAAGGACTCGGGCGTCCAGCCGGGGAAGTGCGCGGCCAGCGCCCGCTCCAGCGAATGCAGATAGCGGCGGCGCGAGGTGTCGCGGGCGGTTGGGGTGCGGAAGTCGGGATCGGGGACCAGCGTGAGGAGCTGCGGTTTGGTCTGGCCGAAGCGGCGCGTCTCCAGCCGGAGCGAATCGCGCCGCGCCTGAATGGCGGAGACGGTGCGGACAAGGTTCCGGTCGTCGGACCAGAGGTGCAAGAGGCAGCGTCCGCGCTCGGCGCTCACCGAGCAGTGAGCGAGGCGCAGATCGAAGAGCAGCCGCCCATCCTCGAGGATGGCTGCCCGCGGGTGGTCGGCCAGGAACTCCTCCAGAGCGCGGGCGAGAGCGGCGGGTTCAGCGGGCGTTGCGGGATGTACGGCGGGCATCTGGTGCGATCTTCATCGCCGCAAACGCCCGCGAGCAAGGGAAAACCTACCAGCCCATACGCTTTCGTAATTCCGAGATGTGGGCCACGTGATGCCGGCTGTGCCAGTCGTACATGGCCACGGCCTCGGCGACGGTCTGGCGGCCGCCCATCGGATGGGTGTAGCCGCGCTGCCACTGCTCTTCTGAGAGCAGGCGGAGCAGGCGGGCCCAGCGGCGATGCAGCGCCGCGATCAGGTCCACCGAAACATCCACCGAACCGGTGAGCGAGTCGGGCAGCTCGGCCCACAGCTTCTCGTCGTAGGGCTTGACCGTGGGCCAGTCCTCGGTGAGCGCCAGCTTGATGCGAATGTAGGCGTTCATGTGGCTGTCGGCGATGTGGTGGACGAGCTGGCGGACGGTCCAGCCGCCTTCGCGATAGGGGGTGTCGAGCTGTGTGGTGGTCAGACCATCGATGGCGGAGCGCAGGTTCTCCGGCAGGGCGGCAAGGGTGGCGATGGCTGCGGCGTGGTCGGCGATGGCGGCCTCATCGCGCTGGTAT
>DAHVZZ010000445.1:0-1639 GCA_027323785.1 Acidobacterium sp.
CACTCCAGCAGAGCGCCTAACATCACCATGTTCCCGGCCCGCCGGTCACCCAGTTGATTCGCAATCTGCATAAATGGACGCGCCAGCACCTGGAGATCGGAGCGATCGCACCCCTCCGGCATTGCGTCGCCGTTGTACAGCACCCATCCGCCCGGACGTACGCTCTCGTAGAACTTATGCAACGACGGCTCGTTCATCGCCACCAGCACATCCGGACGCACCACCAGCGGCGAGTCGATCGCCTCGTCTGACAAGCGCACATGGCAGTTCGAGGTGCCGGAACGCATCTCGGGCCCATACGATGGCAGCCAGGAAACCTCCAGCCCGGCATCGAGCCCCGCTTCAGCCAGCACTTCACCCAGCAGCAGCACGCCCTGCCCACCGAAGCCGGCAACGCGCACCTGCAGGTTCGTGGTCTTTGGCCTTGCATCAGGGGCCGCGTGCGATTCCGCCGGTGCTTCATGCACGATTCCAAGAAGCTGCGGGATCTCACTTGTGCTCGCTGCGGCTTCCGGCGCCTTGCGCGGCTGCGCTTCCTTGATGCGATCGCGAATCACACCCAGCGGAAAGGTCTTCTCCATCACGTCGCGCACCCAGTGCTGTGCGTCCACCGCCGACATCTTCCAGATCGTGGGACACGGCGACAGAATTTCTACCAGTGAAAAGCCCAGGCCGCGCACCTGGTTTTCCAGCGCCTTGCGTACCGCTCGATACGCCTGTGCAATCTGCTTGTTGTCACCCAGGCCCGCGCGCTCGATGTACACGGGGGCTTCCAGCGTCCCAAGCAATTCGCTCACATGCAGCGGCTAGCCTTCGTTCTCTGCTTTGCGCCCGCTGGGAGTGGTCGTGCTCCACTGCCCCAGCAGTGTGGTCGGCGCAACCTGCCCGCCGGTCATGCTGTAAATGGCGTTGTTGACAAAAATAACGCTGATGTTTTCGCCGCGATTCGCCGCGTGGAGAATCTCCGCCGAGCCAATCGCCGACAAATCTCCATCGCCCTGGTAGCTCACCACGATGCTGCCCGGCCGGCTGCGCTTCACCGCCGTCCCCACTGCGGGCGCGCGTCCATGCGCCGCCTGTACGTTGCCTACATCGAAGTAATAGTAGGCAAACACCGAGCAACCCACCGGGCTGATCAGGATGGTGCGGTTCTGGATGCCCAGCTCGTCGATCGCTCGCGCCACCATCTTGTGAATGATGCCGTGCCCGCAGCCCGGACAATAGTGCGTCTGGTGCTGCAGCTCATCCTTGCGGTCAAAGTTCGAGTAGAACGTCTTGGACCGCGACTGCGCTACCTCGTATTGCATTTCCACTTCATCAGACATGGGCCACCTGCTCGCTTTCCGCGCAGCGTCGCGCATGGTCGCGCACAAAAGCCAGAACCTCCTCGTGCGACGGAACATTCCCGCCCACTCGGCTCAGGAATTCCACCGGCCGCGCGCCATTCAGCGCCAGCCGCACATCTTCCAGCAGCTGGCCGTTGCTCATCTCCACCACGATGAAAATCTTCGCCCGCTTCGCGGCCTTTTCGAAATGGAGCGTCGGGAACGGAAACAGCGTGATGGGCCGCAGCACGCCAACACGCAACCCCTCCGCGCGCGCTTCCGCGGCCACGGCTTTCAGAATGCGGGCCACGATC
>DAHVZZ010000446.1:0-3145 GCA_027323785.1 Acidobacterium sp.
GACTCCAGATTCGGGTTAAACCACGCCCGCTCCACCAGCACGGCCGGTGGCCCCCGCATGCCGTGATCCTCCATCCAGTTCCTGTTGAATGCGCCAACGATCGCCTGTGCATAGCCGTTCGCCAGCCCCGCCGTATTCGAATCGCGCCCATCGAAGATCAGCTGGATATGCGCCGTCCGGCCGCTCTCCAGGTCCGACGTGAACTCCGGCCCAATATCGATAGCCAGCAGTGCCGATTCATGATCGATCCACCGCGCAATCGCCCCCTGGCCGTTTACGGCTGCCTGCAAATGGAAATTTGGAGAACCGGCAAAGCGCGCCAGCAACTCCCGCGATGCCGCCCCCGTATCCTGGTTGTAGACGACGTAAGGAATATTCTTCAGGTCGAACGTCGCCGCGTACCCGAATACGATCAGCTGAACAATGGGCGGCACGATCAGCACCGCGCGGCTGGCCGGATCGCGCAGCAGCGCCAGCAGTTCCTTGATCGCCAGCGCGAAGATGCGCAGCAGGCTCGCCCGCATTAGTCCAGCCTCTTGCGGAATCGCGCCAGAGCAATTCCGAGGAAAATCGTACACAAGACCGCCATACCCCCAATACTTCTCGCTATCAGCGAAGGAATATCGCCCGCCAGAAAGCTGCTCTGCAGAATCGACACGAAATACCGCGCCGCAACCACATGCGTCAGCAGACGAATCGGCGGCGGCATCGAGCGAATGTCGAAGAGAAACCCCGACAAAATGAAAGCCGGCAGAAACGTAGTCACAAGTGCAACCATGGCGGCCACAAACTGGCTCCGCGCCGCGACGGAGACCACCAGCCCCATCCCGAGCGCAGTGAGCAGAAACAATGCCGATGCTCCTGTCAGAATCAGCAGCGATCCGTGCAGCGGAACCCCGAACAGAAACACCGCCATCAGGGTCGAGAGCGCCATGCCGCCCATGCCCATCGCAAAATATGGAATCAGCTTCCCCAGCAGAATCTCGATGCGCGCCACCGGCGTCACCATGATGCCCTCCATGGTGCCGCGTTCCCATTCGCGCGCAATCACCAGCGCCGTCAGCAGCGCGCCGATCAGCGTCATAATGATCGCGATCAGCCCGGGAATCAGGTAGTCGCGGCTGCGCATCGCCGGATTGAACCACACCCGCGTGTCGATAGCCACCGGCTGGCCCCCGCGCATTCGCCGCGCCGCCGCCTCCTGCTGCAGCCACGCCTGCAGCGCGCCGTTCACGTAGTTGCGGATGATGCCTGCCTGATTCGCATCCACGCCATTCACCATCAGATCCACCGGCGCGCTGCCTCCCTGCATCGCCTCGCGAGTAAAGTCGCCGCGCAGCCACACAATCGCCGCTACCCGGCCCCGCATCAGCGCTCGTTCCGCCATATCCGGACTGGGGTACGAACGAGGACTGAACCACTGCGAATGCCGCAGCTGCGCCAGAAATGAATCTGTCACCTGCGTCGGCTGATCGACCACCGTTGCAATGGCAATATGCCGCGCGTCGAGCGAAACTCCGTATCCAAAGAGCAGCAGCAGAACCAGAGGCAGAAGAAACGCAATCGCAATGCTCGAAGGATCGCGGAAAATCTCGTGCACCTCCTTGCGCACCAGGCCGCCAAGCCGCATGGCATTCATGACGCCCTCCGCGTTATCCGTTCGTGCTCTTCGATCAGAGCGATGAATGCGTCTTCCATCGTAGGCGCGGGCAAATCCGGACGCCGTGTTGCTGCCCGCAATTCCGCCGGAGTTCCCTCGGCCAGAACTTCTCCCAGCGACATCAGCACCAGCCTGTCGCAGTACTCCGCCTCCTCCATAAAGTGCGTCGTCACCAGGCAGGTGGTGCCCGCCTCAGCCAGCGCATTGATCCTCGCCCAGAACTCGCGCCGCGCCAGCGGATCCACGCCAGAGGTCGGCTCGTCGAGAAACAGAATGTCCGGTTCGTGCATCAGCGCGCATGCCAGTGCCAGGCGCTGTTTATAGCCAAGCGGAAGCGTTCCGGCATTCGTCGTCAGATATTGCCGAAGCTCCAGGTTCTCCAGCGCCCATTCAATCCTCTCCAGTCTGCGTTTGCCTTCCAGTCCGTATGCGGAGGCAAAGAAGGCCAGATTCTGACCAACGCTGAGCGTGCCGTACAGCGAAAACTTCTGTGAAACGTAACCGATACGGGCACGAGCGGCCGCCCGCGCCGTACGCAGATCCACGCCGGCAACCCGCAGCGTTCCTGAAGAGGAGGGCAGCAGTCCGCACAGCATGCGGAAGGTCGTCGATTTGCCCGCACCGTTCGCGCCCAGCAGTCCGAAGATCTCCCCCTGCCGCACGGAAAAGCTCACATCCTTCACCGCGGCAAAGTCGCCAAAGTTGCGGCACAGCCGATGGACTTCCACCACCACGCGATCCGGCTCTCTCCCGCGCGCTGCGGTCTCGGAGACATGCGCCGGCCTCGTGCCGCTCTGCCACAGCAGACTCACAAACGCATCCTCCAGCCGCGGGGAAACCGCCACCGGTGTTCCGGCAGCGCCGCTCGTCTCGCCAGTTGCGGGCGCCTCCGGCTGCTGCATCACGATGCGTATCGATTCGCCCTGAATCGCCGTGTCGATCACGCGCGGCAGCGCGGCAATCTCCCGCTGCAATGAGCGCGATCCGTCGCGCGACGTTCGCAGCAGAAACGAGCGCCCCGCAAGCGGTTCGGTCAGCTCGGCGGGAGTGCCATGCGCCAGCACGTTGCCCTCGTGCAGCAAAATTACGCGGTCGCAGCGCTCCGCCTCATCCATATAGGCGGTGCTCAGGAGCACGGTGACATGATGCTCCGCCACCTGCCGGCGAATGATGCTCCACAGCTCGCGCCTTGATACCGGATCCACGCCCACGCTTGGCTCGTCCAGCAGCAGCAGGTCCAGCGGCCGGATCAGAGCGCAGGCCAGACCCAGCTTCTGCTTCATCCCCCCGGAAAGCTTTCCGGCTCGGCGTCCGCGAAAGGGCCCGAGCGCCGTCAGCGTAAGCAGTTCCGCGAAGCGCTGCTCCCGCTGGTTGTACGCAACCCCGCGCAGACTGGCGAAGAGATCGAAGTTTTCCTGAACGGTCAGGTCCTCGTAAAGCCCGAAGCGCTGCGGCATGTCACCCGTGCGTGCCTGCACCTTCAGC
>DAHVZZ010000493.1:0-2276 GCA_027323785.1 Acidobacterium sp.
GATGTCTTCATCGGCCACTTCGACGGACGCCGCCTGGCGCACTGGCTCGCCGGTGTCGCTCAGTCCACCTCCGAATACGCCAATCAAACCATCTACGACATCCCCGTCGAGAAGCGCACCGTCCGCGTGGTCCTGCTCGGCTACGACATCGTCGCCGTCAGCAACACGCCCACCGCCGAGCAGATCCACTCCATGATCGACCGCTACCGGACCTCGGCCCTGCCCTTTGCCGGCTCCACGCTGCTCTCCAGAGACTACTCGAAGATTCCGCTGCTCTCCTTCGCCTGGGGCATCGGCCACATCGCCCTGCCGCTCGGCAACCAGGGCGGCCTGCGCGTCATGGGCCTGCATATCCCCATCCCGGTGAATGCCACCCTCATCGCCTCGCTCTCCTGGGTGGGCCGCATCCATCTGCGCGTGGAGGAGATTGCCCCCAGCGAGTCCTCCGCCGCCGATACCGCCGAGTCGCTCCAGACCGTGCTGGTCCTGCTGCGCTCGCTTGAAAATTCTCCCCAGCTTCCGCCGGCTCAGCCCAGCCAGCCTGCCGCGCCTTCCGCGCAAAAGCATCCCGTGCAGCCGGCTCCTCCCGCAACTCCGCCCGGCCCGCTCTTTGACGCGCCCACTCGCGCGTTCATCAAAAGCGTCTCCGTGCAGCGCCACGGCAACCGCACCCTGGTGACCGCCACCGTGCCGCGGGCTCTGCTCGATCATCTGGTGCAAACGCCGCAGAACGCCGGGCAGCCGTCTGCGCCGCAGAGCACGAAGCCGCATTAGCCCGCGTTCCTCCGACCCGCCCGGATTGCGTATCCTTCCCGGCCCTTTCATCCGCTGTCATGACGCAATCGTCGGATCGGGATCGCCGGCGGAAACCCGTCCCCGGCTACCCGCCTGAAGCACTTCCCTGCTCGAGCCGCCTCGTCCCCAAATGCAATGCGGCATCCAGCTCATCAGCTGGATGCCGCATCGCCGGTCGCTCCGGCCCTACTGCAGCTGAATCGTAGCGCTCTGCTCGATGTGCGCCGACGAATCCCCCACCATCAGTTTGATCGGCTCCTTGAGCACGTCGAACGAGTGCGTCCCCACGTTCCAGAACGCCAACTGCGATGCCTTCAGTGGTATCGTCACCGTCTTCGTCTGCCCGGGCTGGAGCATCACCCGCTGGAAGCCTTCCAGCTCCTTCTTCGGTCGCACCACCAGCGGATGCGGCCACGCCGTATACAGCTGCACCACCTCGGCGCCCGCCATCTTGCCTGTATTCGTCACATCCACGCTTACGTTCATCGTGCCGTTCTTCGCCAGCGTCGTCGTGCTCGGCTTCAGGTTCGACATCTTAAACGTCGTGTAGCTCAGCCCGAATCCGAACGGATACAGCGGCTTATGCCTGAAGTACATATACGTGTATCCGTCGCGGATGTTGTAGTCCATCCGCGGCGGCAGCTGCTTCATCGACTTCGGCCACGTCCGCACCAGGTGCCCGCTCGGATCGTATTTCCCGAACAGCACATTGGCCAGCGCTGTGCCCTCATCCTGCGACGACTGCGCCATGGTCATAATCGCCGGCACATTCGCCTCCGTCCAGTTGATCGTGAACGGGAAGCTCGAAATCAGCATCACCACCGTCTTCTTATTCACGTAGTAAATCTGCTTGATCAGCTGTTCCTGATACAGCGTCATCGTCTGCCGGTCGCGGCCCTCGCGCCCGTCGCTGCGCACCGTGCAGGGCAGCGTGCCACCGCCGTGCGGCGTTGGCCTCCACTCCATTCCCATGTCCGGCCCGCACGTGGGATCATTCCCCACCACCACCACGGCCACATCCGCTTTACTCGCGGCCTTCAGCGCCGCGCCTTCTTCTGACGAGTTCTCGTCCGGCGCATAAATCACCTTCACGCCCGGGCCCGCTTCCTTCTGAATCCCCTGCAGCGGAGTCACCGTATACGGCGGCGTTCCCCCGTACCAGTCCCAGTGGACCACGTTCGCCAGCGGCCCGATCACCGCAATCGTCTTGATCTTGCTCTTGTCCAGCGGCAGGAAGTTGTCCTTGTTCTTCAGCAGAACCACCGACTCCTGCGCAATCTTCTGCGACACCGACCGGTCGCGCTCCGTATTCCACGGCGCCGGCTCGTTGCCCGTCTGCCGAATCTTCGTGTACGGAACCATGCTCGGCGGATCCAGCAGCCCCAGCTTAAACTCCACCTCGAACTTCCGCCGCAGCGCATTGTCAATCTGCGCCTCGGTAATCCGGCCGTCCTTCACCGCCTGCTCCATCGGCTTCAGGT
>DAHVZZ010000624.1:0-7268 GCA_027323785.1 Acidobacterium sp.
AGGCGCTGCGTGTCGTGCTGGCTTCGCTGGCCGTGTTCGCCGCGGAGAGCCCGGCGCACACGTCCGCGTCCGACGCGCACGGCGATGGCATGGACGATGCGGTGATCGATGTGGATGTCTTCGACCGCCTGCGCCGGGCCATGTCCGCCGCCGGGCTGGCCGAAGTGATCCAGGCTTTCGTGCAGGACGCTTCCGGGCGCATTCAGTCCATGCGCGCCGCCGATCCCGCGGCCATCCGCCGTCTGGCGCACACCCTCAAGGGCGGAGCTTCGATGGTCGGCGCGCTGCAGGTGGCGCGTATCGCCTCCGAGATCGAGGAGGGTGTTGACCAGGATGGTGAGCGCACGCATAAACTGGATGAGCTTGAGGCGTGTCTCCAGCGCGTCGAGAGTATCCTGATCGATAGACTGAAGGCATGAGTACTTCGAGGCCATCCCGTTCCGCGCCCCCGCGAGCCGTACGTCCCGGTGCTCCGGCGATTCGCATTCTTCTCGCCGACGATCATCCTGTGGTCCGCATCGGCGTGCGCAATATGCTCCAGGCCGATGACGGCTTCGATGTAGTGGGCGAATGCGGCGATGGCGATGAAGCTATCACCGGAACGCTCGAACTGCTTCCCGACATCCTGCTGCTGGACCTCTACATGCCGCGCCTGCCGGGACTGGAAGCCATGCGCGCCATCATGAGCGGCTCGCCCAGCGTCAAGATCATCCTGCTCACCGCGACCATCAGCACCCAGCAGGTGATTGAAGCGCTGCAGATCGGCGCTCGCGGCATCGTCCTCAAGGATGCACTGGCTGACCATCTGACCAGCGCCATCCGCTCGGTGATTGGCGGCGATTACTGGATCGGCGGACGCCGCGTGGTGAATCTGGTCGGCGCTCTGCACGAGCTGATGCAGCAGGCCGCCGCGCCCGACCGCAAGACCTTCGGGCTCACGCCGCGGGAAATGGAAGTGGTCGGCTGCATTGTGGAAGGCTGCTCCAACCGGGACATCGCAAAGCAGTTCGGCCTCAGCGAAGAGACGGTTAAGCGCCATCTTTCCAATATCTTCGACAAGACAGGCGTCTCCACGCGTCTGGAACTGGCCATGTTCGCCATTGCTCACCACCTCGTGGAACCCCAGAATTAGTCCGCGATTCCGGAGCCTTCCGCCGGGCGCCCCCTGGAAGCGTCCGCCACAATGCCGTAGTCTGTTCAACGAATGAATTCTTTTTCCCGCGCACCGATTACCGCCGCTGCCCTTCTGTTCCTGTCGGCCAGCCTTTTCGCCCAGCAGTCCGGCTCCCGCATTCCCGAGGCGCCTCATGCGCCCATGGGTGTCAGCCACTCGCTGCCAGGTATTTCAGGCTCGCCAGCGGCTGGGCAGCCTCATGCCGCCGCTCCCACGCGCCCGGAGCCAAAACCCACCGGCCCGACCGTGCTTTTCAACACCAGCATGGGGCGCATCGTCTGCCGGCTCTTTTCAAAGCAGGCCCCTGTGGCGGTTTCCAACTTCGTCGGCCTGGCGACCGGAACCAAAAACTGGATCAATCCCAAAACCCACAAGGTGATGCACGGAGTGCCACTCTACAACGGCACCATCTTCCACCGTGTCATTCCGGGATTCATGATTCAGGGCGGCGATCCGCTGGGCACCGGCATGGGCGGCCCTGGTTTTACTTTCGCCAACGAGGTTTCGCCCGACCTGAATTTCGATATTCCCGGCCGCCTGGCGCTGGCCAACGACGGCCCGGACACGAACGGCTCGCAGTTCTTCATCACCGAAGCTCCGGCCAAATATCTCGATCAGAAGTACACCATCTTCGGCCAGTGCAATCCGTCGGACCTCTCGGTGGTTGAGGCCATCGCGCGTGTCGACCGCAACCGTCACAATCGGCCCATCGATCCGGTCGTGCTCGACAGCGTCAGGATCATCCCTGCCGGACAGCCTGTGCCGCCCTACAAACCACCCGTGGCCGCGGCGGCTCCATCGGCGGCTCAACCGGCAAAGCCGTAAAGGCAGAGTTTCGCAAATTTCCAAACAGAGGAGTGTGTATGTCTCGTCAGCCCGGCACTTATGCCATTTTCAACACCACCGAAGGGCAGGTTGTCTGCCGCCTCTTTGAGCAGGAAGCTCCCAAAACCGTCGCCAATTTCACCGAGCTGGCCGAGGGCAAGCGCGAGTGGACCCATCCGGTCAGCCGCCAGAAGTCGTCGGACAAGCTCTATGACGGCACCGTCTTCCACCGCGTCATTCCCGACTTCATGATCCAGGGCGGCGACCCCGCGGGCAACGGCATGGGCGGTCCCGGCTATCGCTTCGAGGACGAAACCCGCAACTCGCCCCATCGCTTCGACAAAAAGGGCAAGCTCGCCATGGCCAATGCCGGCCCCAACACCAACGGCTCGCAGTTCTTCATCACTGTGGCCGCGACGGAATGGCTCACCGGGAAGCACACCATCTTCGGCGAAGTGGTCGAGGGCCAGGAGATCGTCGATAAAATCTCCAAAGTCTCGCGCGACCGCCAGGACAAGCCTGTGAAACCTGTCGTGCTGGAATCGGTCGTGATCGAGCGCGTTTAGGCCTCTGCGCGGCTCACCCTCTTCTGCGTCCGCCGGAGAGGGTGAGGCTGGCCGGCTTCTTGCCTGCGGCGCCTCCGACGTGGATGGCGCAAATCAGGTCATGGAGTCTATTCTGGTCGGCATGCGCGTCCGACTCATGGCGCTCGCCGTGGTTGTGGCCATCGCGGTTCCGACACTGTTTGCGCTGGCCCAGGAAAACCCGCCGGGATTCTCCGTCAACAGCATTGCATTCCGCGGATCGAAGATTCCCCGGCAGCAGCTCCTCGCTTTTACCGGCCTCCATCCCGGCCAGTCCATCACGCAGGCGCAGATGCAGGCCGCGTCCGACAAGCTCACCGCCTCGGGGCTTTTCACCGCGGTGCATTTCACCCTTGAAAACGGGCAGCTGGTCTACTCCCTCACGCCCTCGCCAGGCGTTCTTCCGGTGGTCTATGACAATTTTCCCTGGTGGAGCAGTCAAGCTCTGAACGCGGCGGTTGCCGCGCGGGTTCCGCTCTTTTTCGGCGAGATTTACGGGCAGGGCCCCATGCGCCAGCAGGTGGCTTCGGCGCTGCAGGCTCTGCTCGCGGCCAAAGGCATTCACGCCACCATCTCCGCGTCGGACATCGGAGACCAGCGGCAGAACGCCATTGCCATCCGGTACGTCATCGATTCTCCCCGCATTGTCATCGCTTCTCTCAGGGTTTCCGGTTACGCATCGGCCCTGGGGCCTCCAATCCATGCCCTGGAGCAGTCCGCCGCTGGCCGTTCCTTCAGTCAGGAAACGCTGAAGGCCCTCACGGCGTCTCTTCGTTCGGTCTACGTCAGCCGCGGATATCTCAATGCCCGCCTTAGCCCCATTGTCTGGAATACGCCAAAAGTGTCGGACGGAGAAGTCCAGGTGGCACTGACGGATTCTGTCACGTCTGAAGGCGGCCTGTATAAGGTTTCCGCGATTCGCGTTGCCCCGAATCCCTGGCTGTCAGCGCATGATCTCCAGCGCAGTCTGGGACTGCATCCCGGACAGATTGCCGATGCCAGCCGGCTCCAGCCCACACTGGATCTCATCCGCGAGGCATACGTGGAGCACGGTTACGTCAAGGTTGTAGTCGATCCTCATCCCACTCTGGAGGCGGCCCACCACACTGTCGCGTATGACATCGGCGTGCAGCCCGGCGCCGTCTACCGCATGGGCCAGCTCACGATTGAGGGGCTGAACAAACGCCAGACAGCGAAGGCGCGCGCCCTCTGGCCCATGCATCGTGGCGATGTCTTCAACCCCCGGCTCATGAAGGCTTTTCTCCCGTCCTCATTAGGGAAGCTGGGCCAGATGCAACCGGTCCATTTCGACGAGAAATACCGGGACGACCACACCGTCCAGGTGCTGCTCGTCTATGGAAAGAAGCGGCGTCACTGACGCCGAAATGGCCCGGCGGCTATTGCCTATCCCCGCGAGGGGCTCACCTTGAGAATCTCGCGTCCGATCACCATCCGCTGAATCTCGCTGGTGCCTTCGCCGATCGTACATAGCTTCACGTCGCGGTAGAACTTCTCCACCGGATAATCCTTGATGAACCCGTAGCCGCCGTGCAGCTGCACCGCCTCGTCGCAGATGCGCACGGCGACCTCGCTGGCGTAGAGCTTGGCCATGGCCGACTCCTGCGTCACGCGCCGTCCCGCATCCTTCAGCACCGCCGCGCGCAGCGTCAGCAGCCGCGCCGCATCCAGCTGCGTGGCCATGTCTGCCAGCTTCCATTGGATGCCCTGGAACTCGGCGATGGCCTTGCCGAACTGCCGCCGCTCCTTCACGTATTTCACGCTGGCGTCCAGCGCGCCCCGGGCAATGCCCAGCGAGAGCGCCGCGATGGAGATGCGTCCGCCGTCCAGCGTGCGCATGGCGTCCACAAAGCCTTCGCCTTCCAGTCCCAGCAGGTTTTCGGCGGGAATGGCGCAGTCCTCGAAGATCAGTTCGCTGGTATCGCTGGCGCGCAGGCCCAGCTTGTTCTCCTTCTTGCCCGGACGGAAGCCCGGTGTGCCCTTTTCCACCACAAACGCCGACAGTCCGTGCGTGCCTTTGCTCTTGTCCGTCACCGCGATCACCACCGCGGCGTCGGCATAATGTCCGTTGGTGATGAAGGTTTTGTTGCCGTTCAGCACCCATTGGTCGCCGCGTCGGACGGCGGTGGTGCGCGCGGCGGACGCGTCCGACCCGGAGCCTGGCTCCGTCAGACCCCACGCCCCGAGCCACTCGCCGCTCGCCAGCTTGGGCAGGTATTTGCGGCGCTGCCCGCCGTTGCCGGCCAGAAAAATGTGGTTGGTGCAGAGCGAATTGTGCGCCGCCACGATAATGCCGATCGAGCCGTCGACGGCGGACAGCTCCTCGATCGCCAGCATGTAATCGACGTATCCCATGCCGGCGCCGCCGTATTCCGGCGGAAAGATGACGCCCAGCAGCCCCATCTGCCCCAGCTGTTTCACCACTTCCATGGGGAACTCGCTGGCCTCATCCCACTTCAGCACGTTGGGCGCGATCTCGCGGGCCGCAAATTCGCGAATCTCATGCCGAAGCTGTTCCTGGTCTTCGGTCAGCGTGAAGGGAAAAGTGGCCGCCGAATCTGCCGCCGCGGCTGTTTTGGGGATCGCGCTCATAATCACTCCGTCGATAGAGATGCGAAAACGGGTGAGAATAGCAGGTTCAGGGGAGGATTGTCGCGCTGGGAAGTGCTCTGAGCGGGCCGAGCCTGCCGAAAACTTGAGGGGATCGCCGCCGAGCAGCGATCCCATTGCCTTCTTACCGCAGGCTCGCCGGCGGCGGCGTCACGGCGGAAAGCCGCTCAAACGCCTCGTCCGGCAGCTTCAGCCCCGCCGCGGCCACGTTTTCCTCCAGGTGCGCCACCGAAGACGTTCCCGGAATCGGGAGCATGACCGGCGAGCGCCGCAGCAGCCACGCCAGCGCCACCTGCAGCGGAGTTGCGCCCAGCTCGGCCGCTACTCTTTCCAGAACCTGATGCGCCTCGCGCACCTGCCCCAGCGGCGCCCACGGAATGAAGGCGATGCCGTTCTTCTCGCAGTGCTCCAGCAGGTAATCCCATTCGCGATCGGCAAAGCTGTAGCGGTTCTGCACCGAGACAATCGGCGTGAGCTTACGCGCGCGCTCCACGTGTTCCAGCGTCACGTTCGACAGTCCTATGTGGCGAATTTTCCCCTCATCCCGCAGCCGCATCAGAGCCCCCATTGATGCGTCAAATGAAACGGATTGATCCGGTATGTGGAGCTGGTACACGTCAATCGTGTCCAGTTTCAGCCGCCGCAGGCTGCCTTCCACGGCACTCGCCAGGTGTCTGGGGCTGGCGTTGTGAATCCACTGGCCCGGCCCTACGCGCTCCCATCCACCCTTGGTGGCGATGACCAGCCCTTTCGGATACGGGTGTAGCGCCTCGGCGATCAGCTCCTCGGAGACGTTTGGCCCGTAGGAATCGGCCGTGTCGATAAAGTTGACGCCCAGTTCGACCGTCCGGCGCAGGGTCCGGATGGCGCCGTTGCGATCGGCAGGTGGTCCCCAGATGCCTTTTCCGGTGAGGCGCATGGCTCCGTAGCCCAGGCGGTTCACGGTCAGGCTTCCGAGCTTTACGGTTCCGGCAGCGGCCGCGTTGGGCGATGCAGCAAACGAAGTGGCAGCGGACATCCGAATCTCCTTCAGGTTCCTGTTCATTGGATGAGCGGGACGCATTTTCGCAGAACTATGCGCTCGCTCCGCGCCTGCATCGGCGTCCTATCCACAATACCCGTTTTCGCCCTGTGAAATTGGCGCTCACCCCCCGCCCGCAAATGCGTATTCTGCAATGCCGGGGGTGTTCGGCAAAGGAGGCCGCACCATGGAAGGCTACTGGCTGACGCACTACGAATCGGGGACCACGCGCGGCGACGGCATCGTCATGCTGCACGACGGGGAATTGCTGGGCGGCGACCTCGAACACGTCTGGGCCGGCACTTATGAGGAGGAACCTCCGAAGGTCTATGCGCGCATCCGCATCACGCCGTTCGTTTCGCGGCCGGAAGAGGGGGCGATGGCGCGCGATCAGCCGGTGATTATGAGCCTGAGCGGATTCTGCACGGAAGAGTTCGCCACCCTCGATGGCGCTCCGGACGGACGCGAGGACAGGCCCTTCCACGTGGAGATGCGCAAATGCAGCGCCATGCGCGGCCGCGAACTCGTCGAGGAAAAAGCAGCCTGACCGGCGTCGGATCCCGGGCGTTCTGGCCATCTGGTCGGCAACTGTCCCTCCGGCCTTTTCCTTCGCCCGTCCGGGTCATTCGGGTTGGACGTAGAATAGAGAAGATGCAGTCTTTCCCCATCGGCGTCCTCCTTTAGCGGCTCCCGCCGCCCTGACCTGCTGCGTTCTTTTCAATCCACATTTCTCAATGCAGCCGGCTCCGCCGGGAGGGAGTTATATATGTTTGAACGTCTCGAACAAATCGAAGCTCGCTATGAGGAGCTGGGCCGGCAGCTGGCCGATCCCGAGGTCCTGGGAGATCACGACAAGTATCAGAAAATCGCCAGGCAGCATCGCGATCTGGCCGATGTCGTGGATAAATTCCGCCAGTATCGCGAAGTCCGCACCGGCATTGCCGACGCCCGTTCGATGCTGGCTGAGAGCGATCCCGAGATTCGCGCCATGGCCCAGGAAGAGCTGACTCAGCTGGAAGAGCGCGAGCCGAAGATC
>DAHVZZ010000625.1:0-4764 GCA_027323785.1 Acidobacterium sp.
CCGGCGTGGCCCGCGCATCCAGCGTGGCTCAGCCGGTTCCAGAGCGTTCTGGATCAATACCTTGCAGGCAAAAAGAAACAGGCGGCGGCCGCGGATTAAGCTGCGCGCTTCGGGTGGGGCCGACGGCTTTGCGTGTGGCACGTCTCGGTTCCACCCGAAAAAATTCAAGCGAATGCTGTTGACTGGCCAGCGCCGCAGGGCTACTCTGGCGGCAACAGCGACTGATTTGGCGGCCAATGCCAATCCGACTCCAGAGCTCCAGCTGATGCATCTAATCAGTGTGGAGTTGTGCTGGTCCCAGCCCGCGTCAACCCCACTCCAAATTTCCATTCAGCCGCGTGGCCATTGTTTGGCTGCGTCCGGAGGTATTTTCCAGGTCTGATGAGAAAACTTCTCGAGATCACGCCCAATCTTGAGCCCCTGTTCGGGACCCGCGACGAAAATCTCAGACTGATGGAGGACGCTCTCCATGCCCGCATCGACCTGAGGTCCGATGCAGTGCTGGTGGAGGGTTCCGAGGACAGCATTGTGCGCGTTGAGCGCATTTTTCAGGACTACGAAGCCCTGCGACGGCAGGGCCATTCGCTCCAGAACGGAGAGCTGAACGGCATGCTTCGTCTTGTTGCAGCGGATCCAACTGTTTCGCTGCGCTCGCTTGCCGAGAGCGGCAAACAGCGCTCGGCCGGAGTGAAGCGGATGGTGCAGCCCCGCTCGCTCAATCAGCGCCACTACCTCGAATCCATCGAGCAGAACGACATGGTTTTCGGTATCGGTCCCGCCGGAACCGGCAAGACTTACCTGGCGGTTGCCATGGCCGCTGCGGCTCTGATGGCGAAGAAGATCAGCCGTATCGTGCTGGTCCGTCCGGCTGTGGAGGCAGGGGAGCGTCTCGGCTATCTGCCGGGAACTCTGCAGGAAAAGGTCGATCCCTACCTTCGTCCGCTGTACGACGCGCTTTACGACCTCATTGAGCCGGAGCGGGTGGACAAGATGCTGGAGCGCAACGTGATCGAGGTGGCCCCGCTCGCTTTTATGCGCGGCCGCACGCTGAACGACGCCTTCATCATCATGGACGAGGCCCAGAACACCACCAGCGAACAGATGAAGATGTTCCTGACCCGGCTTGGCAACAACGCCAAAGCGGTCATTACCGGGGACATTACCCAGATCGACCTGCCCAATCCGCGCAAGTCGGGACTGGTGGAAGCCATGAACGTCCTCAATGGAGTGGATGGTATCCGTTTCGTCCACTTCAGCGACGGCGATGTGGTACGCCACCACCTGGTGCAGCGCATTATCCGCGCCTACGAGGGCTTCGGCCGCCAGCAGCCGGAGCTGCCGCTCTCCATGGACGGCGAAGAGGTGCGGGCGAGCCAGCCGCAGTAAAAGCTTCGGGCGAGGCGGCGATGCCGCTTCGCTCATCTCGTCATCAATCGCAGTGATTGACATCAAAACATAAAAAAAGCATCATGGGATTGTGCGCACCACCCTGTCCATCGACGATGACATGCTGGACGAGGTGAAGACCTATGCCGCAGATCGGGGAATTTCGATAGGGCGAGCCGCTTCGGATCTGATCCGTCGCGCGCTGTCTCAGCCTGTTCCCACCCTTGTGGAAAACGGATTGCGTGTATTCGCCCGGTCGGCGGGCGCGCACCTGGTCTCTCCCGATTTGATCCGCAGGCTGGATGCGGATCAGGATCTCCACAAGGTTCGCTGATGCCGGTGTCGCTGCTCGACGTCAATGTTTTGGTCGCGCTCTTTTCGCAGGATTCGTCGCATCATGCTGCCGCCCAGCACTGGTTCTCGCGGAACGCCGGAGCCGGCTGGGCGACTTGTCCGTTTACCCAGGCGGGATTCGTACGTGTCGTCTCCAATCCGGCCGCTTTTCCTAACCCTTCGCCTCCGGAACAGGCCATCGATTTGCTGGCCGAAAACATGCAGCACCCCGCCCACGTTTTTTGGACCGATGTACTGACGATGGTGGAGGCCGCAGCGGCGTTTCGGCCATTTCTGCGCGGGCATCAGCAGGTTACGGATGCGTACCTGCTTGGTCTTGCGCTAAAGAGGAAGGGGCGCCTGGCTACCTTCGACAAAGCCGTCCTTGCCCTTGCATCTGCTGCCGGGATGGAGAATCTGGTTGCTCTGGTCCCTCCGGTGCCGTTGAACAGGTGATCCGGCGGAGCTTCTGTCTCCACAGCCACACCCCTTCCTGCGCGATACAATCAGCATTCGATGGCTTACCAGGTCCTTGCCCGCAAATATCGCCCGCAGCGCTTCTCCGACGTGGCCGGGCAGGAGCATGTCACTCGCACCCTGCTGAACGCCCTTGCGCAGGGGCGCATCGCGCACGGCTACATCTTTTCCGGCCATCGCGGCATTGGGAAGACGACCATCGCCCGCATCGTGGCCCAGGCGCTCAACTGCCGCAACGAGGTCGGCTCTGAAGCCCGGCCCACGCCGGAGCCCTGCGGCGTCTGCGACTCCTGCCTGGAAATTCGCGCAGGGAACTCCGTGGATGTGATGGAAATCGACGCCGCCACCAACCGGGGCATCGATGAGATTCGGGAGCTGCGCGAGGCTGCGCGCTACCGTCCGGCGCGGGACAAATTCAAAATCTGGATTCTGGACGAAGCTCACCAAATCACGGACGCCGCTTTCAATGCGCTCCTGAAGACGCTGGAAGAGCCGCCCGAGCATGTCGTCTTTATGATGGCGACCACGCAGCCGGAGGACATTCCTCAGACCATCCGCTCGCGCTGCCAGCACTTCAGCTTCCACGCGGTCAAATTCGACGACATCCTCGCTCAGCTGCACGCCATCGCCGCTCAGGAGGGCCTCGACGCCGAGGACGCGGCACTCGCGCTGCTGGCTGAAGCGGGCGACGGCTCGATGCGCGACGCGCTCTCGATCATGGACCAGGCGATCGCTTCGGCCCCCCTGGTCGGCGGCAAGCCGCACCTGACGGCCGAGGCCATTCGCGAGCTGATGGGCTCGGTGCCCAACGTGGTCTTCGAGCGCATCCTGGAGGCCGTCTCCGCCGGCCAGACCGCTGCTGTCATCGAGGAGACGAACACGCTCCTCAACGCCGGCAACAGTCCCGCTGCCCTGGCGCGTCAGTTCGTCCGCTATTTGCGTAATGTGCTGATGGCCCGCATCGGCGGCGAACAGTCCGATCTGCTGCAGATTTCCGCCGACGAGCGCGCCCGCGCCGCGCGTTCGGCCATGCTCTTTTCTGAAGAGGACGTTACGCGCTTTCTCCAGGTGATGCTGCGCACCTTCGACGACCTGAACTACCGTCAGGAGCAGCGCTTCCATCTGGAACTGGGCCTGGTGAAGCTGGTCCACCTGCAGCGGCTGCTGCCGGTGGAGGAATTTCTGAGCCAGCTGCCCCCCGGCAGCCTGGCCGGGTCGGCTGCGGGGAGCGCTCCGCGCGGCTCATCCATGCCCGCGCGCTCTGCCGCGCCGCAGTCGTCGCCGGCAACTGCGCATCCGGCAGCGCCGCCGCGTCTTTCGCCCTTTGAGGCCGACCGCGGCCGCAAGACGACGGGCGAGTCGAGCCCTGTTGTCACGGATGCGCCTGCGCCAGCCGCACGCGCTCTCTCACCCGCCGAATCCGTGGCCCGCGCCGCCGTCGAGCCTCGCTCTTTCGACTCCCGGCCGCCAGCCGCCGTTGGTTTGGCCGAGCCGCTGCCCGCGTCGGACGGTTCACTGGCACTTGCCGAGGCAGCCTCTGGCGGCCCGCTTTCCCTTGACCGCATTCGCCAGGCGATTTGCTCGGCGCTTGACCGCGAAGGGCACAACTCCGCGGCCGAACTGCTCGGCGTGAGCGTCTGGACGGAGCAGGGAAGCGGAATCCAGGTCGAAGTTCCGAAGAAGAAGACCATGCTGGCGCTGATGATCAATGCCGAGGCGGAGGCCATCTGCCGGAAGACGCTCAAAGCGCTCGGTT
The DNA here is from genome assembly GCA_027323785.1 of Acidobacterium sp. Lineage (GTDB taxonomy): Bacteria > Acidobacteriota > Terriglobia > Terriglobales > Acidobacteriaceae > Palsa-343. The sequence goes on from DAHVZZ010000625.1 coordinate 3,953, forward strand.
CCGCGGAAAAGATCGCCTTTGTGCCCAGCGAAAACGCCGCGCGCTTATCCGTGGCTCCCAAATCCGCTCCGCCAGCCGCGGGCAGCGCGCAGGCTGCCGCGCTGGAAAACCCGCTGGTTCGAAAGGCGCAGGAGCTTTTTAAGGCCGAGATCCGCAGCGTGCTCGATCTGCGGGATCAGAACTAAAAACCGGTCTCGGGGCGCGCGGAAGAAAGTCCCCGCGCGGGAGATGAAGCTGCGGCTCAAAACGTGTCTAATTGGAACTGGGAGAGAAAGAACAGTGAATCCGCTTAAAATCCAGGAAATGCTCGGCCAGGCGAAGCAGATGCAGGACGAGATGCAGCAGAAGCTTGCCACTACCATTGTCGAGGCCTCGTCGGGCGGCGGCGCGGTCTCCGTCAAAATGAACGGCAAAAAGGAGATTCTTAAACTCACCATCGATCCCGCCGCCGTGGCGAGTCTTACGGGTCCGAGTCCCGACGTGGAAATGCTCGAAGACCTGATTGCCGCCGCCGTGAACGAAGCCGGCCGGCGCGCCGAAGAGATCCTCAAGTCCAGCCTGCAGGGCATGCTGGGCGGAATGAATCTGCCGCCAGGCCTTTTTTAATCTCCGCGGCGAAGCACTCGCCGCGAGGTTTTTCTCCGTTCCGATGAAGGGTTGCTGTTACTCTCCGCGCAGCGTCCGCATCGGATCCACGGCGGCTGCCCGCCCCGCCGGCACAGCTGCCGCCGCAAGCGCCAGCACGAAAATGGAAGCCGCTGCCAGCGACAGCACCAGCGGATCGAAGGGGCTCACTCCAAAGAGGAACGACC
>DAHVZZ010000535.1:0-4346 GCA_027323785.1 Acidobacterium sp.
CCTGCTCCAACTTCGAGGCCTTCCAGGCCCGCCGTGCGAGCATCCGCTTCAAACCAAAAGGCCAGAACAAAACCGCCTTCGTCCACACCCTCAATGGCAGCGGCCTCGCCGTCGGACGCACCTGGCTCGCCATCCTCGAGAATTATCAGCAGGCCGATGGAACCATCCGCGTTCCCGAGGCGCTGGTACCCTATATGGGCGGACAAAAAACCATCGAGCCGCGGTCGGGAGCATAGACTTTGAGCCTGGGCAAGGTTGTGAACAGCTATGTCTGGTGGACGCACGAACGGGGCAGCATCCATTACGACGTCATGGTGACGCTGATCCTCGCGTTTATCTTCCTCACGCCGCACATGTGGAACTACGGCGATCGTCCCAAATCCGACTGGCCGGCGAACGAAGTCCGCGCCCATGTCCAGCGCGACGGCGAAACCGTCTACGACGTCCCCACCGCCATGGTCCGAAGCAAGGCTCCCGGCAATCAGGCCTTCCGGAACGCAATCGCTCCCGTCTCCGGACAGGTCACCGTCGACCGCTGGGAGGCGGTAAAGGACACCAGCGGCCAAATTCTCGGCTGGCGCGTCTGGGGCCACCGAAGCAGGTAAGTAACGCCGCGGATTACCTTTGTCCGGCAGGGATCATTCTGCTCCCACCGGCGCTCCGCCGCGAGTGCATCTTATGAAGACAGGGTTAATACGTAGGTGCGGAATTCCGCGTTGAAGGAAGTACCTGGATTGATGAACAAAATCAAATTGCAGGTGGCGGCTCTGGCGCTGGCCGCCGGATGGTTCACGACCGGCCTCGCAGCCCACGCCCAAAAAATGGATCTGCAGAAGGTCCTCGCCGCCATGGACGCCTCATCCGCAAAGTTTAAGGATGTCCAGGCGAATGTCACCGTCGATCTGTACACGGCGGTCGTGCAGGCGCACGAGATTCAGACGGGCACCACCGCTCTCCGCCGCGTCGGCAAGGGCCTCGAAATGGCCATCCATCTCAAAACCGACGACGGGCAGCCCGCCGAAAAGTTCGTGCTCTATAAGAACGGCAATCTCTACTACTACCAGCCCGCCGTGAAGCAGGAAACCATCTTCTCCGCCGGCGCCAACCGCAGCCAGTGGGATGCCATGCTGGCCACCGGCTTCGGCGCCACCAGCCAGGAGCTGAACGACGCCTGGACCGTGACCTTTCAGGGCATGGAGAAAATCGACGGCATTGAAACCGCAAAACTCGACCTGGTCCCGAAGCAGCAGAATGTCCGCGACAACTACGTCAGCCATCTCACCATCTGGGTCGATCTCAACCGCGACATCTCCCTCAAACAGGTGATGTACATGCCTTCTTCCGGCGACAGCAAGACCATGACCTACAGCGGCATTCGCTACAATACCCGTCTGCCGGGCAGCCTCTTTGAGCTGCACGTGGCTCGCGGCACCCATGTCCAGAAAAGGTAACAGCCATCCTGACAAAAATGGATAACAGCGGGGCGGCATGCTGCCCCGCTTCCTTTTTGCCCCAGCCTCGCCTCACCCGGCGACTGCCCGCGATTCGAAATGCGCCTCAATCTCCTCCAGCGTCTTGCCCTTCGTCTCCGGCAGGAAGAAGATCGCCGTAATCAGGTAAATGGCCGTGAACCCCGCAAACAGGAAGAACATCGACGAGTAGCCGAAGCGGCTCACAAAAGGCAGAAAGATTCCCGCCAGCGTCGTCGAAACCAGCTGATTGATCACCAGCGCAATGCTCATGCCGTTGGAGCGGATCCGCATCGGCATCAGTTCCGATAAGGCCAGCCACACGCACACCCCCGGCCCCATCGCAAAGAACCCCATAAAGATGTACAGCCCGATCGCGATCCGCCACCCATGCCCCGCGCTCGGCACCGGCGAAATCAGCGCCTTCTCGATGCGCAGCGGCGCTGTCCGCGCTTCCTTCAGGCTGGCAAACGGATCCTGGAACCACCCCTGAACTTTGTTGGCCGGCACGCAATCCGTGCGCCGTATCTTCACCGGCGCGGCCGCCGGATCGTCCGAGCGCACGTAGTTCGTCGTCCCCGTAAATCCGCCATACGAGTAAATCACCGTCAGCGAAGCGCGCTCCGGCGAGATCGACGATCCTGCCGCTCCCAGCAGCGCCCGCGCTTCCGCCTCGTTGAAGCGCAGGTCCAGCGTCTGCCCCGGCGTCACCTGAGCCTGCAGCAGCCGCGCGCAGTTCACGCTGCTGTGCTCCGTTCGCAGGAACATCAACCCCACCGCCACCAGCGACACAATGATCCCGCTCGTCCCCAGCGTCAGCAGAAATTTCCGCCCCCGCCGATCCACCAGGTTCACCCCCACGAACGTCATCGCGAAATTCACCAGCGTGAAGATCACGTAGCCCCAGTGCGCCTGCAGATCGGAGAGCCCTCCCTGCAGCAGGATGCCCGTGTTATACCCAATGATCGAGTTGATCCCCGTCGCCGTGTTGCAGAAGAGAATCACGCACGCCAGCAAAAACGGAACCACGTATTTCCGCCGCAGCAGCGATTCGCGAATCTTTCCCGTGCTTCCGTTCGCCGCCGCCTTCGTTCTGGCGGTCTCCTCCATCTCGCGCAGCTCCGCCTCGGCCTGGTCCGGCATCCGCGAGCGCAGCAGCGCGGCCAGAGCCTTTTCTTTGCGCCCCCGTCGAAAGAGCCACCGTGGCGACTCGCTCACTCCAAGGATGCCCAGCACAAACAAAATCCCCGGCGGCAGCGAAACCCAGAAGATGCTCCGCCACGCCCGGTCCTCCGCATGAAACAGCGCCGCCGCATTCCCCAGCCCCGCCACCGCCTGCACGTGATAGCTGAAGTACATGCCCGCCGTCGCCGCCGCCAGAATGCCCAGCGTCAGCAGCCACTGGAACACTCCCGTCCCCTTGCCCCGATTCGAAGCCGCCAGGCACTCCGCCAGGTACAGCGGAACCACCACCCCCACAAATCCCCCGCTCATGCCCTGCAGCAGCCGGCCCAGAAACAGCGGCTCATATCCGTGCGACAGCGCAATAATCGGGATGCTCGCGATGAACGCGATCCCGCTCAGGACCATCAGTGGCTTCCGCCCCATCCAGTCCGCCAGCAGCCCCGCAAACAGCGTCGAAAACACGCTCCCCAGCAGCACCGCCGCCACAATCACTGACAGTTGCGAAGGGTCCAGCCCTGAAGTCGCCCGCAGATACGTGAACGCCCCGCCAATAATCCCTACATCGATCCCGTAAAGCAGTCCGCCCAGCCCCGCCACCAAAAGAAGAAAAACGTTGTACTGGCGGCGGGCGCCATCCGTGTAGGCGTGCGGCGGTGCGGGGGAATCGATTCCCTTCGTTTGCATGCGGTTCTCCGACAGGCTTGCTTCGGTACCCAACCAATTTAGGCGATGGATGCCAAATGTGTCTTGCCGTATCGAGTCCCGCGCCTCGGCCCGCGCTTCGTCGCCCCATCTCTGCAATTCTTTTCATAACTCCTCGTCGCGCCGTCGCCGTCCAATGCTACGATGGGGCCATGCCGCGCGGCAGAAAGTCGATCAGCAGCGGAGATGGGATTCAGCAGAGCGAGCCGCAGGCCACCGCCCCGGTTCACCCGCGTGATTTGGTCATTCTGACCGGCCTCACCGGCTCCGGAAAAGCCTCGGCCCTGAAAGCTTTCGAGGACCTCGGCTTCTACGCCGTCGACAACATGCCCGTCGCCCTCATTCCTCCCTTCGCCGAACTGGTGGAGCACTCCCGCGATATTCGCCACGCCGCCCTGGTCGTCGACGTCCGCGAAGGCCAGAGCCTCGAAAATTTCCCCGCCATCCTCGCCGAAATTCGCCGCAGCCTCCCCACCACCGTCGTCTTTCTTGAAGCCTCCAGCGCCGCCCTCACCGCGCGCTTCTCTGAGACACGTCGCCCGCATCCTCTCGGTCGCGAAGAGCGCGTCACCCGCGCCATTCAGGCCGAGCGCCGACTCCTCGAGCCCATCCGCCAGATGGCCGATATGGTCATCGACACCACAAAATTCAATGTCCACGAGCTGCGCGCCTACATTCAGGCCCGCTTCGTTCGCGAAGGTGACGGTCGCAGCCTGCTCGTCTCCTCAGTCAGCTTCGGCTACAAAAAAGGCGTCCCCCTCGATGCCGACCTCGTCTTCGACGTCCGCTTCCTGCCCAATCCGCACTTCGTGCCCGAGTTCCGCGACCTCACCGGCAAGGACCCAAAAGTCGAAGCCTACGTCCTCAGCTTCGCCCAGACCCGCGAATTTCTCGACCGCGTCACCGAGCTCCTGCTCTTCCTGCTCCCGCACTACATCCACGAAGGCAAAAGCTATCTCACCATCGCCTTCGGCTGCACCGGCGGACGTC
>DAHVZZ010000542.1:0-4840 GCA_027323785.1 Acidobacterium sp.
ACAAACGAGGCCGCGTCCGACGCCAGATACACCGCCGCGCCCACCACCTCCTCCGTCTTCCCGAACCGTCCCATCGGCGTCCGCATCTGCAGTTCCTTGCCCCGCGGCGTGTTGTCCAGCAAATCCGCGTTCAGATCCGTCCGGAACACCCCCGGCGCAATCGCGTTCACCACCACGCCCTTCTTCGACCACTCCACCGCCAGCGACCGCGTCAGCGACGCCACCGCCGCCTTGCTGGCCGCGTACGCCGCCACTTCGCTCAGCGCCACAAAGCTGTTCAGCGAGGCAATATTGATAATCCGCCCGTAACCCCGCTCCAGCATGTGCGCGCCGAACACCTGGCACGCCCGCAGCGTCCCCGTCAGGTTCGTGTCGATAATCTCCTGCCACTCATCCTCGGGAAACGTCAGCGTCGGAGCGCGCTTGATCTTGCCAGCGCAGTTCACCAGGATGTCCACCTTGTCCAGCCTCTTCGCCGTCTCCGCCAGCAGCCGCTCCAGCGACCCCCGATCCTGCATATCGCACGTCAGCCGCAGCGTCCGCCGTCCGCGCGCCTCAATCTCCGCGGCCGTCTCGTTCACCTGCTGCTCCCGCCGCGCCGACGCCACCACGTCCGCCCCGGCCTCCGCCAGCCCCAGGCTGATCGCCCGTCCAATCCCCGACGTTCCGCCAATCACAACCGCGGTCTTCCCCTTCAGTTCCAGTGCTGCCAGCGTCATCGTGCCTCTCCGTGGTTTCCCTTCGCTGCCGGCGCTGGCTTGCCCAGAAACACCGGCCCAATATGACGGTCGTACAGGTTCCCCATCACATTCTTCGCAATCACCGCCTCGTTCGCTTCCAGCAGTTCCAGATACCGATTCCCCATCTTCGCCGCAATCTTAAAGCCCACATGCAGCAGCTGCCGAAAGCTGCTGTTGTATCCGGGATTGCTCTGGTCGTGCCGCAGCGCCGACGTGTACTGCTCCGACGTCCATCCCGCCACCTCCGCCGGAACCGGCAGCTTCGCCACATCGATATCGATCACCGTGGCATAAGGCCCGCATAGCTCCTCGCGATGCGCATACGCCTCGGCATAGATCTCCTTCGCCAGCGCCAGCCCATCGCCGCCCGCCTCCGCCAGCCCGATAATCTCCTCCAGCCACGTCGTCCCGGCTGTCTTCAGATGCACGCCGCAATTCTTCGTCGCCTCGTGAATCGCCGCATAAATCGAAAACTTATCGCTGCCCGAATGCACGCTCAGCTTCAGATTCCGCGGCAGCCCAAAGTTCTTCACCGCCCACGCAATCGCCGCCACATCCAGCCGAATCTCCCGCCGGAACTGCGCCACATTGCCAACATAATCCACGCCTTTGTTAAAGCGTCCCGTGAACTTCGGCGCAATCGTCTGCACCGGAATCCCCTCATCCGCAATCGCCGCCAGAATAATCAACAGCTCCGCCGGAGTCTGCGCCGCGTCCGTCTCGTCCATCGAAACTTCCGTCACGAACCGGCCCTTCCCCTTCGCCGCCTCGATCTTCCGGTAAACCTCGCCCGCTTCCTCCACGGCAAACAAAAACTTCTCCGCCGTCTTCCGCAGCAGCTCCGGCGTAATCTCGAACGCCTCCTCCACGCCGTCCAGCTGAATCCTGCCCGCCAGCCCCGCGCGCCGCTTCAGGAACGCCTCAATCCGCTCCGCCGGCGCAGCCTTCCCAATCGAATCCGCCACGTCAATCGTGTAGAAGTCGCACGGAGCCAGAAACCGGTCCACCGTCGTCAGGTTGATATGGTCCGCATCGCAGAAGTACGCCTTCGTCCATCCCAGCGCCTTCACCGCCGCGTCCGCCGCCACCCGCGTCTGCGCCGGTTCCGACCCAATGATGTTGTGTTCCCGGTTGGACTTGTTCCACACCGGAATCACCTCGACGCCTGCCGCCTCCGCCTGCATACACGCCCGCAGCTGCGCCTTTGCCTGATGCCCAAAACGGTCTCCCACACCCAGAGAAAACTTCCCCAGTTCCACTGCTGTATTTGTCATGATCTCCTCAGCTCAAAAAACGGTCGCGGTGCGCCCAGAGCCCCAGCCCCGGATTCGCCACATAGAAAATCTCTTCCCCGTCCACCGTGTTCCATCCGTGCGTCAGCTTTGCCGGATCGTACCGCCGCGTTATCGCGTTCAGCTCGCCATACGCGAACCCCACGCCTTCCACTTCTTCGCGCGTCAGCCCTCCAGGACACCACCGAATCGTGAACCGCCCCTCCGACGATCCGTGAATCAGATGCGCCGCCGCGCTCAGCTCCGCCTTCAACTCCGGATTCTTCTCCACCGCTTCCAGCGTCGCCGGCGTTCCGTGATACCCATACTTCCGAATCAGCTCGTCGATCCGTTTGTCCTCGCCAAATTCCTTCACCGCCGGAGCCAGCACAATCAGCTCCGCCCCATCCGCCAGCGCCATCCGCGTCCGGTACACCGCCTTGTTGCCCAGCCATGTGCTGTGAAACTCCTGCGGCTCCAGATACACCACGGCCTTCTTCACCGGTCGCTCCAGCATCTCGAAATTCACCTTCAGGCTCAGCGCCGCGGCCTTCTCGAAGCACTCAATGTCATCGCCGACAAACACCCCTCGAACCGCCAGCCCGCCATCCTCCGCCCGTCCCACCACCGTATGCGCGTACACAATCGGCAGCTCCTTCAGGAAGCGCTCCCCCGCGTAGTTCAGCACCCGCCGAACCGGATTATCCGCGCGCCCCATGATGCGCTCCATCCCGTACACCGCGCCCAGATAGTGGCTCCGGTTGATCCCTTCGCGTCCGCCCGTGCCCACCAGGATGTTCTTGTTGTAGTTCGCCATCCCGATCACCTCGTGCGGCACCACCTGCCCCACGCTCAGGATCAGATCGAAATCCCCCTCCAGCAGCAGCCGGTTCACCTGCGCCGGCCACGCAAAATCCAGCTTCCCCTCGGACTGCTCCCGGATAAATTCCGCCGGCACCTCGCCCACCGTCTCCACATCCGTCCGCCAGTTGTGGATCCGCATCAGCTCGTACGGCGTCGCCCCAAACATCCGCCCCCACTGCTCCTCGGACATCGGCACATGCGTCCCCAGAGCTGGCAGCACCGCCTTCAGCCGCTCGCCGTAGTACTCCCACGCAAACTGCGTCAGCTCGCCCGCGCGCGAATGCAGCCGCGTAATGTCCGGCGGAACCACCAGCACCCGCCGCCGTTCACCCAGCCTGTCCAGCGCCTCGAAGAACAGCCGCTTCATCTCGGCGCGCGAGAGGACCTCGCCCTCGCCGCCCACTCCCAGCAACGGACTCATGCCGGTATCTCCACCTTCTTCAGCCCTGGGGCCAGCATCGTGATAATCAGCAGCGCCAGCAGGTACGCGCTCGACGCCACGGCAAACAGGCTTTCGTAACTGTGTGTGATATGAATAATCCAGCCCGCGCTCGTCGCCAGCAGCACCCCGCCCACCGATCCAGCCAGCGTCCCGATGCCCACCACCGACGCTACCGCCGTCTTCGGAAACATGTCCGACGTCGTCGTAAACAGATTCGCGGACCACCCCTGGTGCGCCGCCGTCGCCAGCCCGATCAGCGCAATCGCCGTCCACTCCGAATGCAGGCTGCCCGCCGTAAAGATCGGCACCACGCAGCACGCGCATACAAACATCGCCGCGATCCGCGCTCTCTCCACCGGCATTCCCATCGCCCGGAACGGCGCCGGCAGCCACCCTCCGCAGATGCTGCCCACCGTCGATGCCGAGTACACAATAATCAGCGGCAATCCCAGATGCGCCAGCGTCAGATGAAACCGGCTGCTGAAGTACGATGGCAGCCAGAACAGAAAAAACCACCAGATCGGGTCCGTCAGAAATTTCCCAATCGTGAACGCCCACGTCTGCCGATATCCCCACAGCCGCGGCCACGGAATCTTCCGCCCCGTCTCCGCCACCGGTGCATCCTGCTGGATGTACTCCAGCTCCGCCCGCCCCAGCTTTTTGTATTCCGTCGGCTTCCGGTAATACCGGAACCACCACAGAATCCACAGCGTGCTGAAGCCGCCCGTGATCAGAAACGCCGGACGCCAGCTGTGAAAGTGCAGCGCCACCCACGGCACCAGCGCCGGAGCCAGCACCGCTCCCACCGCCGCTCCCGAATTCAGCAGCCCTGTCGCCAGCGACCGTTCCTTCTGCGGAAACCACTCCGCCGTCGTCTTGATCGCCGCCGGAAAATTCCCCGACTCTCCCAGCCCCAGGCTGAACCGCGCAATCCCAAACTCCAGCGCACTATTCGCCAGCGAATGCGCCATCGCTGAAATCGCCCATATCCCCATAAACAGGCAGTACCCCAGCCGCGTCCCCAGCCGGTCGATCAGCCATCCCGCCCCCAGTACCCCAATCGCGTACGCCGCCTGGAATCCCGCCACAATGTAGCCGTAATCCACCTGCGTCAGCCCGATCGCATGTTGCAGCGTCGGCTCCAGGATCGAGATCACCTGGCGATCCATGTAGTTGATCGTCGTCGCGGCAAACAGCATTGCGCAGATCGTCCACCGCACCCCGCCCACATTCGCCTTGCCCGACCCACCCACCTCTTCTGCCCGTTCCACAGTCGTAACAGCGTCTCTCATTCCGGGATTCAGTTCCTTTACAAACGATATGCCCTGCGCACCAGGTTATACGCGAGATCGCGCGCCACTTCCACCGCCTCGTCCTCGTCCAGCCGATGCTCCGCCACCAGCCGCGCCAGCCACACGCAGTCCATCCGCCGCGCAACTTCGTGCCGCGCCGGAATCGACAGAAACGCCCGCGTGTCGTCGTTGAACCCAACCGTGTTGTAGAACCCCGCCGTCTCCGTCACC
>DAHVZZ010000547.1:0-2071 GCA_027323785.1 Acidobacterium sp.
ATTGCTGCGGAGGCATAGATCGCGATGGCGGAATCTCTCGATACAGGAAGCCGGTCCACTGGCCCCTTGGCGCAACCGGGACTGAATCAGCTGGAGCGGGTAGTCGACACCTTCGTCGCTCCCGAGAAAACATTTCTCGACATCCGCAGAAACGCGAGCTGGTGGGCGCCGTTCCTGCTGGGCACCGTGGTCACGCTGCTGTTTACCTTTTGCGTGGACCGGCAGATCGGCTTTGAGAATGTCGCCGAGGCGAACATCAGCCGGAGCCCCCAGGCCCAGGAGCGGCTGAATTCCATGACGGAAGCGCAACGCAGCCAGACCATGCGCACGATTGCGGCGACCACCAAAGCTTTCAGCTACGCCTATCCTGTCACGTCTCTTATCTTCGCTGTCGTCATTGCGGTCATTCTGCTGGTGAGCTTCAATTTCGGCCTGGGCGCCACAGCCTCGTATGCGTGTTATCTGGCGGTCTGGTTCTATGCCTCTCTTCCTCTCGTGCTGAAATACATGCTCGCCGTCATTGCCATCTCCGCTGGCGCGAGCTCGGAACGCTTCGAGCTGCAAAATCCCATCGGAACCAACATCGGGTGGTACCTAAGCTCCGATGTCCCTCTATGGATGCGAACCCTGCTCAGTTCCTTTGACCTGTTCACCATCTGGACGATCGTGCTGCTGATCATTGGTTGCGCGGCAGTCGCCGGGGTCAAGCGCACCAGCGCAGCCATTGTGGTGGTGGCTTGGTGGATAATGACGATCATCGCATTTACAGCAGCGGCTGGAATGCAGAGCTGAGATCGGGAGATACATGCGAAATGGGCGCGTGGGTCAGGCTGTGCAACGAAAAAGATCTTCCGGCGGAAGGCCAAGCCAGGGAATTTCAGGCAGGAGGCCGGACATTATGCGTGGCCACCCTGAAGGGTCAGCCCGTCGCGCTGGATAACGTGTGCCCGCATCGCGGCGGCCCACTCGCCGAGGGAACCGTTGAGCACGGCAAAATTGTCTGCCCATGGCACCAATGGGAATTCGACCTGATGACCGGCATTTCCACGCACTCGCCCCACGCGAAGGTCGCGAGATACGAGCTGCAGCGGGAAGGCAGTGACATTCTGGTGAAAATCGGCGGCTGATCGGCGCCGCTACTTTGCGCCGGACTCCAGCACTCCGGGGCATTCCTCCTGAATCCAAGCCCGATAGGTACGTTGCTTCCGGCGGCGAAATTGCTTGCCGGGGCACACCGGGCAGCCGGCCGCCCGGCGCAACTGGTCCGCCCACGGGCGCTTGCTACGGGACTCCGGCTCCCATAACTGCTGGGATGCCTTGCCGGTCGAAATCAAGGAAACATCCACACTTGACCCGCCCGTTCTCGCAAATCCGCGCGGCAGGTCCTCGCCCAGCTCGCCGCCTTGTGTGTTGTTGGAGGGAACGCATCCCCCGCTCTCGCCGCTTTCGCTGCAGGTGACGCTGCTGCTATGCACATGACCGTTTTTGGAGTTGCGCTGGGTCGGCGCGGTCACCGACGGCACAAATACGCTCGGCGTAGGCGGGCCTCCTGCGGCTCCCGGCAAAATCATACTGACGTCCAGCACAGCGTCGGCCTGGTTCTCGTCCGTCACCGGCGTGATGCACGTATCCTGCTCCAGGTCCTCACGCACCGAATTCGCCGTCTGCGCGGATGCGGTTCGAATGTATACCTTGCGAATGGGCCGGCCGTCTGGAGTGCTGATCGGCTTGACCGGCTTCTTCGCCGCACAATCCGGCGTTAGTATCCCACAGAACACCACCCCAGCAGCCACAGCGATAAGCTGTCGCAATGTCCCGGCCGCCCTCCCGGATAGATTCCGATTCTGCACTTCGGCAACCTCCCTGACTTCGCGGCGCACGCTCCTGCTCGCGCCCCTATCCTCGCAGCGCCGCCAGTGTTTTGTCCAGACTGACTCTTTTCCAATACAAGATGAGCCTGAAGGACAGGATTGATTCCAATAGAAGATGAGCCTGAAGGAGGAGTCATGCTGAGGATTGAAGATCAGCGTGCACGAAGCGGAGAAGTTGAGTTTGGAGCAGATTCGTTTGC
>DAHVZZ010000631.1:0-6103 GCA_027323785.1 Acidobacterium sp.
TGGCGAGGCGGGGCTGGACGTGACGGTGATCAAATCGCTAGACCACTGGCCGGACATGGGTAGCGATCTGGATCTGTACACAAATGCACCGGCCGACACCGTTTGCGCGATGATGCGGAGGCAATTCGGCGCGGAGATGGAAGAACGAAGCTGGGGAGACCACCTGGCGGGTAAGTGGAATTTTAAGATTCCTGATCTGCCGGAGTTAGTCGAGGTCCACATTGGACGGCTGGGACAAACGGGGGAGCAGAAGGCGCTGGCCTCGCGGCTTCCAGGGAGGGCGCGCACGGTTGAGATCGCGGGACACCGATACCCGGTTCCATCAGCAACGGACCGGCTGCTGGTATCAACGCTGCAGAGAATGTACCGACACTTCTATGTTCGGCTCTGCGACATCCTGGACGTGACGGAGTTGGTGCGAAGCGGGGATCTGGATTACGAAGACCTTCGTAAGACCGCGGAGACGGCGGGGGTATGGGATGGAGTGGCGACCTACCTAGCCGTCGTATCGGATTATGTCAGGACCTATGGCGGCGGAGACATTGGGCTGCCGACCGATGTGATGAAGGCGGCGCGGTTTCGAGGCGATCGGGTGTATTTCCAGAGGAACTTCTGGCGCTTTCCGATTTTGCCGCAGTCGGCGGAACTCTACCGGACGCAACTTGCGGGGTTGCTGCGGAACCGGGCACTGCACAGCAGTGCGCGGCTTGGATTGTTGCCGTGGCTGGCAACCGCGGCGGCGATTGGCCAGAAGATCAGCGGCAGCGACAAAGGGATCTGGTAAACGACAGGCGCCGACCGGCCGCGAGCGCGCGGGGGCGGGCCGCCAGATCTTCAGCTGAGTTCAGCGGTATCAGGGGAACTGTCAACAAGCAGGAGGTGCCGGATATCTGGGTTCCGGCAAAAGAGGTTTATGGGTTATCCGGTGCTGAGGTTTTCAGAAGACGAAGAAAGGGAAGAACGGTCCAGGAGTGGGTCTCGTCCACAGGCCAACGGGGGACTGTATGTGGTATCCAGACCAGTGCTGTTCGGGAGCACAGTCCCGGAGCAATCGCTGGCTGGAAGCCTGTTCGGGAATATGTGGGACGCGATGTTTCCGAAGAAGCAGCCGCCGCTGCATCTGACGTCGCGTCCGGTGAGGGTATCAGACCCGTTGTCGGTGAAACGGGACCCGACGTCGCGGGCCATTTCATTTGCGCTCCACGCGACTGTTATCGGTTTGATTCTATGGGCAGGGCTGATGCCGCATGTGCGACCATTGCCGCCTCCGGTAAAGAGAATCACACCGATTACGTTCCGGCCCTATATTCCGCCGGCACCGAAGCCGAAGGCGATGGCTGGCGGTGGCGGTGGCGGGGCACACAAGATTGTGGAGCCGACGCGCGGGCATCTGCCGCCGATCACGAAACTGGAGACGAACGCGCCGCAAATCATCAAGGTGGACCACCCGCTGTTGCCGGAGCAACCGACGATTGATTTACCAAAGAATATACCGAACAACAGCATGCCTAATCTTGGACAACCGAACTCTCCGCAGGTTGCACTTGCGTCACAGGGGAGCGGGAGCAATTCGGGATTCGGAGAGGGAATGGGTGGCGGCATTGGTGCGTCGAATGGCGGAGGACTGGGGCAGGGGACGAACGGGGGCTACGGCGGCGGCGTGATGAGCGTCGGCGGCGGTGTTTCTGCTCCGGAACTGGTTCATTCGGTGCAGCCGGGCTTTACCAATGCAGCGCGAGCCGCACGGCTGCAGGGGACGGTGACGATTGAGCTGATTGTGGACCAGAACGGCGACCCGCAGAATATCCAGATTGTTAAACGTCTGGGTATGGGGCTGGACCAGAAGGCGGTCCAGGCGGTCGAACAGTACCGTTTCAGGCCTGCTATGTATCAGGGCCATCCGGTGCCGGTTCGACTGCAGGTTCAGGTAAACTTCCACCTCTACTAAAAGCAGGTGCGATTTCACGTGCGTCTGAAGAGGCGCTGCGCAGCATGGGCCGACCCATTGCGGTGCAGCGCCTCTTTGCATGAGCAGATGGTCGGCCGTACGAGGGGATTCTGTGCGGAATGAGCCAATGCCGCAGCGCGTGCGGCGAAAGCAAATGGATCCGACGGCTGGAGAATGTCAAAATCTGGCAAACCCGTGGCACGCAATCGCCTTCTAAGAATTCAACACCGGGCCTCGAACGTAACTTGCACGATGCAATTATGGAGAGCCTGCGATGAATCGATTCTTCCCCCGCCTTTCTCTGACAACCGTCTTTTTCCTGGGCCTTTCTTTCCTGTTCCCTAATATTTGGGCTCCACGGGCAATGGCGCAATTTCGCGGATCGCTCTCAGGGACAGTGACCGATCCGACGGGCGCTGTTATCCCCGGGGCAACGGTGACTCTGCGTGATTTGGCCACGAATCATGCAATAACGACGAAAACCAATGGCAGTGGCACGTATGTGTTTAATCAGCTGCCTCCAAACCATTTTGAATTGACAGTCACGATCAAGGGATTTCATACGAAGGTGTTGCCGAACGTTACGATTGTTCCGGAGCAATCGAACTCGCTGAATGTGCAGATGCAACCTGGCACCGCGACGCAGACGGTAACGGTACAGGGAAACCAGGCCCCACTGCTGCAAACTTCGACGGCGAGCATCAGCGGAACCATCAGCAGTAAAGAGATCCAGCATATGCCCTCATTCGGGCGAGATCCGTTTCAACTGGCCCAGTTGGCGCCCGGAGCATTCGGCAACGGTGCCCAGAATGCGGGCGGCGGAGCGACATCGCTTCCGGGGAGCAATCGGGGATCGACTGGAGGAGCCGGGGGGATTTTCACGACAGAGAACGCGCCGCAGATTGTCGCCAACGGAGATCAGAACGAGAACAATGGGATCAGCATCGACGGAATCAGCACTGTGAGTGCGGTGTGGGGCGGGGCTTCTGTGATTACGCCCAGCGAAGATTCGATCCAGACGGTGAAGGTTGTGACGAATTCCTATGACGCCGAGAGCGGGCGCTTCAGCGGAGCACATATCCAGGTAATTTCAAAGTCGGGTACGAATCATGTGCACGGCAGCGCATTTTTTCTTGCTTACAGACCTGGGCTGAATGCTTATCAGACGTGGGATGGTCCGGGGAGTCTGACGGCGGGAACGCCGGCGTCCCGCGGACTGACTCGGGACACGCAGCGCTACAACCAATGGGGAGGCAGTCTGGGTGGTCCCTTCTGGAAGAATCATCTATTTGGCTTTTTCAATTTTGAAACCCTGAGGAACAATACCGTCACCACGGGGCTTGGCTGGTATGAGACTCCCCAGTTCGATGCGCTGGCGCCGACGGGAAGTATTGCGGCTCGTTTTCTTACGATGCCCGGCGCCGGGGTGAGCAGCGTTGGCCGGGTCTCAGTCACCTGCGGCGAGATCGATCTGACTGAAGGAGTGAATTGCCGGACACTCAGTGGTGGCCTGAACATTGGGTCACCGCTCACCTCTGGACTCGGGAAGCAGGATCCCGGCTATGTGAGCGCTACAAATCCAGGAGTTGGGGGCGGCCTGAACAACACCCCCGACATTGCCGAGTACACGACGGCCGATCCGACGACCACGACCGATGCGCAGTATAACGGAAGGTTTGACGCCGATATCGGCTCGAAGGACCGAGCGATGTTCAGCATCTACTGGGTTCCGGAGACCACGACCTTTTACTACGGTCCGACACGCCCCTACAATTTCTGGCATCACAATTCGATCAACGACGCCTTCGCAGGGATATGGGATCATACTTTCTCGTCCACGCTATTGAATGAGGCTCGGGCTAACGCGGCCGGCTGGCGCTGGAATGAGATTGCGACGAATCCGCAGGCCCCATTCGGGCTGCCGCAGGACAGCATTCTGCAGATTGGGAACCTGAACGGCAGCAGCGCCAGCACAACCTTCAATTACTTCGGCGTGCCGGGACCGAGTGTCTTCGACCAATGGACCTATAGTTATGACGATGTTCTCACTAAGGTCGTGGGAAACCACAACATAAAAATCGGCGGAGGTCTGACGCGCCTCTACTACCTCAGCGAAGTTCCGTACAATGCGCGTCCGAGCTACGCATTTTTCAATATCTGGGATTTCCTGAATGATGCGCCCGAGGCGGAAAGCGGCATGTTCAATCCGCTGACTGGGACTCCGACGATCGATCGTCAGGATGATCGGGAGGATCTCTGGGATGGTTTTGTTCAGGACGACTGGAAGGTTACCCCCCAACTCACTTTCAATATGGGTTTGAGGTGGTCGTACTTCGGTCCGTTGTCTTCCAAGGAGGGTAACCTCAGCACGGTGGTGCTCGGTTCCGGGAGCGCGCTCCTGACGGGCATGCACATGCGGATTGGCGGAGACCTCTACAATGCGCAGAAGCAGAACTGGGGGCCGCAGTTCGGCTTTGCCTGGAATCCAGCCCAGTATGACCGCCGGATCGTTTTCCGGGGCGGTTTTGGGCTGAATTATAACCAGGAGGAGATTGCGATTTCGGCGAGCGGCATCAGCAATCCACCCCTGATCGCCAGTTCGAGCTTCAGCAGCACATCGCCGTCGCAAATCAATCCCGATATTGTGTACGGCGTGCCCAGCAACGTGCATTCACTGCTGGGATATCCGCCAAACCCTCATGCGACGGTGAACTTTAACTCGGCGTATCTTCCGACGACGGGGACGGTGGTCGTGGACGCATTCCCCGCCGCGATTCCAACGCAGTACACCTATCATTACTCACTCGATATGCAGACGCAGATTGGGAAGAACTGGGTGGGCACACTGGGTTATCAGGGCAGCACGAGCCGGCACACCATCACGCAGGAGAATCTGGACGTGTATGCGGACGCACTGCATATTCCGCTGAATCCGGCTGTTAACGTCATCAACTATTTCAACAACGAAGGAAACGCCAACTATAACGCGATGCTGGCGACGCTGCGCCATCGCTTCTCGCAGGGATTTACCGCAGAGGCTCAATACACATGGTCGAAGAGCATGGACGATGGATCGCAGCCGTATTATGAAGACCCCTATCCATATAATCCGCGCCTTGCGTGGGGCCGGTCCGATTACAACGTGCAGAACGCTTTTCGCGCGTATGGCCTTTGGCAGCCGAACTATTTTGCCAGGGGGCATGGGTTGCTGGCAAAAACTATCGGAGGATGGTCGCTGAGTGGGATTCTGAATATCGATAGTGGTTTTCCATGGACGCCGGCCTACTATGGTGTTGCGAACGGGCAGCTCTATTACAACGGCAGCGGTTACGGAACGCTGCGACCGGGGGCTTATTTGGGCGGGGCGGGCCACGACATGAGCAACCGGGCTCTTGAAGAGGGACGGCCGAATGTCAATTTTCCGAAGGGCGGGCTGGGATACTTTAAGGTGCCTGCGTATACGCCGGTGACGGCACCGTTCCCGGCGGAATTTCCGGCTCCTCCACCCCCAGGTGTGGCGCGCAACTCCTTCAACGGGCCGAACTATCGGGATTTGGATGCAACGATATCCAAGGATTTCGGACTGCCGAACACGCGGATACTGGGAAAAGACGCGGTGCTGGAAGTGAGACTGGATGCGTTCAATGTGTTTAATGCGGTGAATTTGAATCCGGCGAGCATCGACACGAACATCCAAAGCGTTCATCACTTCGGACAGGCATCGAGCGCCCTTGGATCGCGCATAGTAGATATGCAGGCGCGTTTCAGCTTCTGAGGCGCGGCGTATCATTTGCTGGGGGCGATGGTGGCAGGAATCCATCGCCGCCGGTTCCGGAAATCCATGGAGAATTGAATGTCGTACCTTAGCCGCTTTCGCGGGTGCTGGATTGTCAGCGTCCTTGTGGTCCTTTGTGCCGTCGGCTTGTGTGCCACGCCGGCGGTGGGTGCTCAGGAAGTCGTTGCAATCAACACGCACGCCACGACTACGCCATTCCCGCATTTCTGGGAGGAGATGTTCGGCTCGGGGCACGCCATTCTGTCGCTGCGGGCCGCTTATCGCCGGGATCTTCGGACGGTGAAGGGCGCCACAGACTTCGAGTACGTCCGCTTCCACGGAATACTCGATCGGGGCGTGGACGTCTACAACGAGGACGC
>DAHVZZ010000573.1:0-3599 GCA_027323785.1 Acidobacterium sp.
AGAGCGAAGCAGGAAAGAAGAGGCCCGGCCAGAAAACTTCTGGAACGAGGTAGCCGTCGATCCGGAAATTCACGCCCGGGAAGAGGCGCATGGCACCTTCAACCCAGCCGAGATACCAGTCAGGCTGGGCGCCGGGAATGACGGCGACAGGGCTGTAGGGCCCGTAGACCCAGACGGGGTCGATCTGGACGACGCCGCCCAACAAGGCAATGAAGGCAAAGACCAGCAGAAAGAGGCCGAGGGATTTGAGGGTATAGGCGGGCCACAAACGCGAGCCAACGATGAGCCGGTCGGTGCGGCGGGGGCCGGGATAATTCGTGTGCATCTGACGCCAGATGATGGACAGGTGGGCGACAAGGAGGGCGGCGATGAGGCCAGGAACCAGGAAGATATGCAGAGCGAAAAATCTGGGGTTGGTTGCGCCCACCGGAACGGTGCCTCCAAAGACGATGAAGGTGAACCAGGGGCCGATGACGGGGGTTGAAAGAAGGATGGCGTAGCCGATGCGCAGCCCCTCGCCGGAGAGCAGGTCGCCGCCGATGGAGTATCCGAAGTAGCCGTTGGCAAGGGCGAGGAGAAGCAGCGTAAGGCCGATGAGCCAGTTGATCTCGCGCGGTTTGCGATAGGCGCTGGTGAAGTAGATCCGCAACAGGTGGGCGACGATCGCGACGATGAAGATATCGCATGCCCAGTGGTGCATCTGGCGGATGAGCAGGCCGCCGGGAACGTCGAAACTGATATGCAGGAGCGAGCGGTAGGCGGCCGACATTTTGACGCCGTCCAGCGGTTCGTAACTGCCGTGGTAGATGACGGAGGTGGTGGAGTCCTTGAAGAACATCGCGAGCCAGGCGCCGGTAACGACGAGGATCACGAAGGAATAGAGGGCGATCTCCCCGAGCATGAAGGACCAGTGGTCGGGAAAGACATGGTTGAAGGCTTTGCGGGCGAACTTTGCGAGACGCAGCCTGCTGTCGAGAAAGCGACCGGATTCTACGATGGCCATGGCATCCCCCAGAAGCCCGGCCCGGGCGGATCGGTAAAGCCTCCGCCGGCGCGAAGAAAGCCGTCCGAATCCACGTAGAGCGGCAACTGCGGCAGCGGCCTCGCGGCCGGACCGCCCGTGGGCTGAGCTCCGTCGAGCACATCGAAGGTGGACTGATGACAGGGACACATGAGCTGGTGGGAAGTGGTTTCGTAGAGGCCCACGTTGCATCCGGCGTGGGTGCAGATTCGCGAGTAGGCGAGGTTGCCGCCGGGCGCCCAGCCGGTACGGCTGGCGGGCAGACGCAGCAGATCGGAGTGGACGCGGACGAGAACGGTCTGGGACTTCTCCGAGCCGATGCTGTCTTCCGGGAAGACGACGGTGGTGCTGCCGGGGCGAAGCGTATCCACGGAGACCGGCTTGCCATCGAGGGTCATGAGGCGCTGGCCGCGCTTCCAGACTCTGGTGTAGAGCGCGGTGGAGGGCGGGAAGCCGAGGGAGCGGAGAATTGAAACCACCATGGTGGCGAGAAGGCCTGCGCCGGCGAATCCGGCCCACTGAAGCAGGCGGCGGCGACGTACATCCGCCCAGCCAGCCTGGAACTCGTCGAATGCTCGCTCGCGTTCGGGCGCGGGCGATGGGAACTCTTCGCGCGGGTCGATCGCTTCCTTTCGGATGGTGAGCCGATGCGACCAGAAGACAAGGGCCGCGCCAAAGCCGGCGAAGAAAGCGGCCAGGCAGGAACCGAGGAGCAGGTTGTTGCCGCCGGTCCAGTAGATGACCATGAATCCGGCGGCTCCGGCGACACCGAGAGCCAAAGCGCAGAGGACCAGCAGTGTTCCCGATTGCTGACGTTTCTGCAGATCGACGCCCTCTTCGAGGTCGAGATTCCGGTCTCCGGCGCGGCCGCTCAGATCGCGATGCGCAGAGGGATCGGTCTCCGGCGCAGGCTGGTGTTCGGCAAGGCGGTGGAAAGCGACGATCGATGCGTCGACGACTTCGCGCCCGGCGTCCGCGGTCTCCTTCAACATGCGGGCAGCATCGCTCTTCGGCTCGGCGGACGGGGATGGGCCTTTAGGGCGCAGCAGCGCGCCGGCGGCGGATTTCACCACCTTCCAGGTAAGAACGCCGCCAACAACGAGCCAGCTGACGGCGCGGGCCTTTCTGTCTTCCTGTTCGCTCATCCCTTTCCCCCTCTTTCAATCCACATGGAGGCGGCGATGATGCAGAACATCGCCACCCAGGCAGCAAAACCTTCGGCCACAGGACCGTACCAATTCATGGGCGAGCCGCCGGGAGCCGGCGGATGCTGAACGTAGCGAATGTAGTCGACAATGGACGCGACCTGATGGTTGCTGAGCACGGACGCGGGAAACCGCGGCATGGGTCCGGGGCCCCAGCGAATGGCTCCTGCGATGAGTGCTCGCGATTTGCGGGACAGATCGGGCGCGTTCACCCCGGCAAAGGCGAGCGCGCCGCCGCGTACAGCAGTGCGATGGCAGGCGGCGCAGTAGACGCGAAAAAGGACGCCGCCGCGGCTGAGATCGCCACCGCTCAGAGGAATGGTGGCGATCTTCTGCGTCACATAGTGGGCGACGCTGCGGATGTCCGGCACGGAAAGGACCTGGGAGAAAGCCGGCATGTGGCTGGGGCCGGTTTCGATTGCCGTCATTACCTGGCCGAGGTTGTGCTCGGCCTGCAGGTTCGGTCCAGCAATGGTGACGACAGCGCTCCTGCCCTGACCGCGATCGCCGTGACAGACGGCGCAATGCTGCTGGAAGATCTGTTGTCCGCGGCCGGTCGGGACGTTCGGCGCCTGCTGGCCCCAGCCGGCGGAAACCAACAACAGCGGCAGAAGAAACGCAGCAGAAGCGAAACCAACCCAACTCGGCCCGGAGCCGCGTAGATACTCAGGCTTGGTTTGCACGCGTTGTTTGGATGCCGAAGGTCCGGGCGTTTGCTGTGCCGCGCGGGGCGGTCCGAAGTTGCTATGGCAATGGGCTTAACGATCCCGAGCCGGGTGACGCGCAGAGGGTCAGCCGCTTCTCATCTATCTTCGGGAAAGGCGGTGAAATGAATCGGCTTCGTGTGTTCCCGGTATCGTCCCGTCGCATTTCGTCGGCCCTGTGCGCGAATTCTGTGGTTTCTCGCGCGAGGATGGGGGTGCTCTGCTGCGCGCTGGCCGGGCTGCTGAGCGGATGCACCGGCGGCAAGGCGACCTCCCCTTACTCGGTCGCCATTGGCGGAACGCCGCAGGCGGGTAAACAGCTGATCGAGCACTACAGGTGCGGCAAGTGCCATACGATTCCCGGGATTCCGCATGCGCATGGAGTGGTGGGGCCGCCATTGAACTTCATGGGGAGCCGGACGATGATCGCGGGGAACATCGCGAACACGCCCAGCAACATGGTGCAGTGGGTGATGTCGCCCAAGTCGCTGAAGCCGGCCACAGCTATGCCCGACCTGGGTCTCAGCGAAAAGCAGGCGCGCAATGTGGTCGCCTACCTGGAAAGTCTGCACTGACCCTCCCCCCGGGGGGCGAATTGCTATCTGATTGATTTCACGTGAGATTCTTTGGGGATAACCAGGGTAATCTCCCTTATCCATTTCATTTCAG
>DAHVZZ010000584.1:0-8440 GCA_027323785.1 Acidobacterium sp.
CCGGCAGATTTGGCAGCGTCTCCGCCAGCACCGGCGGCAGATGCTCCACCTGCGCCGCGCCCAGCGTCACCACCGACTTGTTCACCGCGAACCGCGCCTGCGCGATGGCCGCCAGCTGCCGGACCATCGGCCCCTCGCCCACAATCGACACCTGCACCGGAGGCAGCAGCAGCCGCTCCAGCGCCAGCGCGTAGCTGCCGGCGTACAGCCCGTAGTGCCCAATCAGCCCCGCGAACGCCGCCAGCGTTCCCTCCGCGATCTCCCTGAAGTCCTTTCGCCCGCTCAGCGCCTCCAGCCGCAGCAGCACCGTCGCCGCCGTCGAATTCCCCGCCGGAGTCGGCGCGTCCTGGGTCGGCTTCCGCCGCGCCGCCAGCGCTCCCAGCCTGTCTCCGCCATTCTTCTCCGTATCGAAAAATCCGCCGCCTTCCCTATCATGGAAGCGCTCCACCATCGCCTCGGCCAGCTCCATCGCAGCCTCGTAGTAGTGAATCTCACCGCTCGCCTGCCACGCATCCACGCATGCATTGGCCGTCAGCGCGTAGTCGTCCAGCACGCCTGCCACCGGCCGCGCCGATCCCGCCTGCTCCGCGTAGGCGATCACGTGCAGCAGCCCGCGCCGACGGTCCCATCCCTCGCGCAGCATCCGGTCCAGCGTCCGCAGCGCGAACACCCGCGGCGCTTCCATATCCAGCACTCGCCCCGCCTCCAGATACGCGCTCACCGCCATGGCGTTCCAGCCCGTGTAGAGGGTCTTGTCCACAAACGGCGTGGGCCGCTGCAGCCGCGCCTGGTACAGCTTGTCCCGCACCTGCTGGATGGTGCGCACCACCTCGGCCAGGCTCAGCCCCGCCCGCTTCGCAATCTCCTCCACGGCGTAGCGCCGGTACAGCACGTTCTTCGCCGGATTGTGGTGCATATCGCCCAGATCGCCAATGTCGTAGAACGGCCCCGCGATCCCCATCTCCGCGTCCGTCAGCACCGCCGCCGCTTCGGCCCGCGTCCACGTAAAGTAGTCGCCGTCGTCGTCCAGCGAAATATCCGCGTCCTGCGACGCATAAAACCCGCCCCGCTCGTGATCCGTCAGCCACTCGTTCATCCAGCGCATGATGTCCCGCGCCGTCGAGGCAAACTCCGGCTCCACAAAGGTCTGGAAGGCGTGTACGTAATTCGCCAGCAGGCCGGCATTGTCGTACAGCATCTTCTCGAAATGCGGCACCACCCACCGCTCGTCCACCGAATAGCGATGAAAGCCGCCGCCCAGCTGGTCGTAGACGCCGCCCCGCGCCATCCGTTGCAGCGTCACCGTCGCCGCCATCTTCGCCGCTTCGTCGCCTGTCCGCGCCGCCACGTCGATCAGCAAATCCAGCGCCGAGGGATGCGGAAATTTCGGGTGCGACCCAAACCCGCCGTTCTGCGCGTCGAACTGCCCCACCGCGCTCTCCACCAGCTTGTCCACGATCGTCAGCGACAGCCCCTCGCCGCGCGCCGAAAACGTCTCGCTATGCTCGATGGCCTCAATCACGCTCTTCGCCGACTCCAGCACCTCGTCCCGCCGCTTCTTCCACGCATCGGCCAGCGTCAGCAGCACCCGCTCAAAGCCGGGCCGCCCGTACCGCTCCTCCCGCGGAAAATACGTGCCCGCAAAAAACGGCCGCCCATCCGGCGTCAGAATCGCCGTCAGCGGCCACCCGCCCTGCCCGCTGATCGCCTGCACCGCCGTCTGGTACCGCGCATCCACATCCGGACGCTCGTCGCGGTCCACCTTGATCGCCACAAAATGTTCGTTGATCTTCGCCGCCAGCGCCGCGTCCTCATACGACTCGCGATCCATCACATGGCACCAGTGGCACCACACCGCGCCCACATCCAGCAGCACCGGCCGGTCCAGCCGCTGCGCCAGCGCAAACGCCTCCGCCCCCCACTCCTGCCAGTAAACCGGCTGATGCATCGCCGTCCGCAGATACGAGGAAGCTGCACGATCAAGGTTGTTGCGGTTTTCAGAGGAAGTGCTGATCGACTCCGCCATCCATCCAGCCTAGCAGCCGCAGCGGATTGCAGGATTCCGGCAATCGAGCAACGGCTCTGGCCGCTTCATCCCTGGCCGTCTTATCCCTGCCCGCTTTACCCCTGCCGGCCCATCACCCGGCCATCAGCTTCCGCGCCACATCCACATACAGCTCCACCGCCTCCAGCAGCTCCCGCTTCGCCAGCTTCTCATGCGGCGTGTGCGCTACGTGGATCGACCCCGGCCCCAGCAGCACCGGCTCGCCCCAGTTCCCCAGCCACGGCACATCGGTCGTGAACGCCGCCACCATCGTCGGCACGCCCTCCACCGAACGCAGCCGCCGGAACGGAATCTCCAGCGTGAAGTCCACCGCCGCCAGTCCCTCCGCGGCCTGCTCAATGGCCCGCCGCGTCTCCGCCGAATCGCCCACCAGCCGCACCAGCACATGCGCCTCCGCCTGATCGGCAATCACGTTGGGCGCGCGTCCGCCGCTCATCAGCCCGATGTTCAGCGTGCTCGGCCCCACATCCTCCAGCCCCGGCAGCGGAATCTCCAGAATCTTCGCCATCGCCCGCACCAGCTTGTGCGTCGCGCTCTCGCCCAGCTCCGGATACGCCGAGTGCGCCATCTTTCCCGTCGCCTTCAGCACCGCCCGCAGCGCGCCCTTGGACGCCAGCGCCACGCGGTTATCCGTCGGCTCGCCATTGATCAAAAACCGGCTGCCCTTCGCCCGCAGGTTCGCCGTCTTCGCGCCCGCCGAATCGCGCTCCTCGCCCACCACAAACAGCAGCCCGGCCCGCACGCCGTGCTCGCGCAGCCGCTCCGCCGCCGCAATCTGCGCGGCAATAATGCCTTTCGCGTCGCACGTTCCGCGCCCGTAAATATTCTCGTCGTCCTCGCTCGACGCAATGAACGGCGGCACCGTATCCATATGCGTCGAAAACACCACCTCCGGCGTCTCCCCCGGCGCGCCCGCGTACACGTTGAAGCGCTCGCTCGTCGACCGGCTCTCCGGCGGCTGCGCTACCGCGGTCTTCTCCACCGCCAGCCCGCGCCCCTCCAGAAATTCAGCGAGGAAATGCCCCACCGCCCCTTCGTTATAGGTGATGGATTCGATATCCACCAGCTGTCGGGTCAGTGCAATCGGATCCAGGCGCGCGTTTTTCTCTGAACTCATAGGAAGCACCAGAATACCCGACCCACGCGCGCACTTCGTACAATGAAGGCAGATGACGCAGCTTCATTCCGGTTCCGCGCTCCTGCGCACCGTCGACAATCTCCGCTCCCCCGCCGGCAAACTCGAAGCCCTGCTCAACGCCGGCTCGCCCGCCGCGCCCTTTGCCGCGCTCGTCTGCCATCCGCACCCGCTCGGCGGCGGCACCATGCACAACAAGGTCGTCTATCACGCCATGAAGGCCTTCCAGTCCCTCGGCCTGCCCGTGCTCCGCTTCAATTTCCGCGGCACCGGCCTCAGCGAGGGCGCACATGACGAAGGCCGCGGCGAGCAGGACGACGTCCGCGCCGCCCTCGACTGGCTCGACCGCGAATTCAGCCGGCCCATCCTCTTCGCCGGATTCTCCTTCGGCGCTTACGTGGGCCTCAACGCCTCCTGCGGCGACCCACGCGTTCGCGCGCTCGTCGCTCTCGGCCTCCCCATCGGCGCCGAAGGCCGCCGCTACAGCTACGACTTCATGCGCAGCTGCGCCCAGCCCAAGCTCTTCATCAGCGGCGACCACGACCAATACGGTCCCGTCCCCGACGTCCAGGCCGCCGTCGCCCTCGCTCCCGAACCGAAGCAACTGCTCTGGATTCATGGCGTCGACCACTTCTTCGCCCTGCCCGCTGCCCAGCCCTCCCAGGGGAGTAAGCTGGATGAGGTACGGCAGGCAATCACAGCATGGGCTCAGGAATGCTTCCCTCAACTTCAGACCCACTAGCTTCGATCGATCAGCTCCACGGCGTAGCGCGCACCATCTTCGAAAAAGCTCTCGAAGAGTGCGACATCGGTCGCGCCTTCGACCGTCACCTCCACTTTGAGGGCCGCACCCTCATGCGGCATCCCTCGCCGCATCTGCCCACCGTCACGCAGCCGCTCGAAAGCTTCAAAAATATCTCCGTCATCTCCTTCGGCAAAGCCGGGCTCACCATGCTCAATGCCCTCCTGGCCCGCCTGCCGGAGAAACTCCATGTCCGGGGCGTCTGCTCCGCTCCCACTCTGCCGGAAAAGCGCCACCCCGGCATCCGCTACTTCCAGGGCGGACACCCGCTCCCCAACGACGAATCCTTTGAGGCCGCCAAAGCTGCCCTCGCCCTGCTCAAGCGCGCCCGCAAAGACACCTTCATCTTCTTCCTCATCAGCGGCGGCGGCTCCGCCATGCTGGAGCTGCCCCGCGACCCGCGCATCTCCCTCGAAGACACCATCGCCTTCCACGAGACTCTGGTCGCCAGCGGCGCCACCATTACTGAAGTCAACACCGTGCGCAAGTATTTTTCCGCCATCAAGGGCGGACGCCTCGCGCTCGCCGCGCCCGAAGCCGAAAAGCTTTCGCTCCTGCTCGCCGATGTGCCGCTGAAGGATCTGGCCGCCGTGGCTTCCTCGCCAACGCTGCCCGATTACTCCACGCCCGCCGCCTGCGCCGAAATCCTCGAGCGCTTCCATCTGCTCGAAAAATTTCCCGCCTCCGTCCGCGCATGGTTTGAAGGCATGCATCTCGCCGACGACACCGCTCCGCGCATGTCCTCCTCTCCTGAGGGCGCGGCCGCCGTTCAGGCCTTCGGGAACGCGCAGTTTGACACCCTGCTCTCCAACCACGACTTCGTCAACGCTGCCCGCGATTACGCTCAGTCCCTCGGCTACAAGGTCATCATCGACAATACCTGCGACGACTGGGAGTACTCCGAGGCGGCAAAGTACCTGCTCGCGCGCTTCCATGAACTGCGCCGCGAATTCCCCCGCCTCTGCCTGCTCTCCAGCGGCGAAGTCACCGTAAAACTATCCGAGAATCCTGGCTGCGGCGGACGCAACCAGCAGTTTGTTCTCCAGGCCGCTTTCGATCTGGCGCAGCATCCCGGCCAGCCTCTCGCCGTCCTCAGCGCCGGCTCCGACGGCGTCGATGGCAACAGCCCGGCGACCGGGGCCATCGCCGACCCCACCACCCTCGACCGCGCCCGCGCCTACAGCTTCGACCCGGAAACCACCCTCCGCCGCTTCGACGCCTGCACCCTCTTCACCTCGCTCGGCGACTCGGTCGTCACCGGTCCCACCGGCAACAACCTGCGCGACCTCCGCATCCTCATCTCCGGCTGAACCCGCGGCTGGAAAGTCCCACCGCAGCGGCCGGGCTTGACGGCCATCTCCGCCAGGCATGAACTTTCTCCTCATAAAATATTAACTAAGTAGACAACCACAGCAGGCATCCAAGCACTGCAGGCACGGCTTTGGAGGCCTTCTCATGCGCAGCAGCACCCACGCTCTGTTCCTGTCCACGTGTGCCCTCTTCCTTCCAGCTTTCCTGGCTGGATGCGGGACGAGTTCCGTCTCTGCCAACCCTGGCGAAAGCACCCATGGCAGCGGGCCTGTTCCCACTGTCACCGAGCAGGCCGTCCAGGTGGACGGCGTTGCCCCGAACCGAAGTCAGGAAGTGCAGTTCAGCGAGCCGATGGATCCGGCGACGATCAACAGCAGGACTTTCATCCTCACGGATCCTGATGGCAACCGGGTTCCAGGCAGCGTCAGCTACGATTCCACCTTCGACGTTGGCATCTTTCAGCCCTCGCCAGCCCTCCAGACCGGAGCCACATACAAGGCCACCATCGCCACTGGCGCTGCCTCAACTGGCGGAAGGCACCTGGCGGAGCCTTACACCTATTCCTTTGCCACGCGGACCAGTGCCGACAACTCTCCGATTGCCATCAATCAGGTCAGTCCGGCCGCCAATGCGGCCTGCGTGAGCCCCACCGCACAAATCGTTATCACCTTCGACGAAGCGCCCGATGCAGCTACCGTCACGTCCCGGAACATCGTGGTCACCGACAGCAGCGGCAATACGATCGCGACGAAACTGTCCACCAACATCGATACCACGCAGGTAGTCGTGACGCCCGTTTCTCCGTTGCCCAGCGGCGTCATCACGGTCAGGGTAAGCAATATCGGCGACCTGGCGGATCGTATGCTCCAACAGCCGTACACCTGGTCGTTCTCGACGGCCTGCGGCGTCGGCGGAGGAGGGACTGCTGCTCTGCAGGTCGTCTACGTGCTCAACGGCGCCACCCTCACAACATGGGACGTCGACCCGCGGACCCTTCAGGCCTCGCAGGCCGGCAGCATCGCCGTGCCCGCCGGAACCTATCCCGACGTTTTCATCTCGCCGGATGACCACACCCTTTACTACGTCACTTACCAGGACCCCCAGCTCGATGGAGGAAAAATCCGGGTCTACCCCACCAACAGCGCCGGCGTGCCGCAGAGTGCGCCCGTCCAGCAGGTGGATTCCTCGCAGGTGAACGGGCAGCACATGGATCCGAGCGGGACTCTGGTCTATGCGGTATTGACCGGAGCGACCACCGGTTCCAGCGGAAATCAAACCACCCCCTACCAACTGGTGAGTTATCAGCGGAATCCCGCAACCGGCCAGCTCGGCAACCCAACGGTGCAGGCGACATACAACCTGCAAAGCGACATCGGCGGCTTATATTGCACGTTGCAGATTCTCGGTTTCAGCACCCACGGGAGCGAGCTGTACGATTCCGTCTCATGTTCAGCCCCCTACGCGTCCTCAAGCGCAACCGACAATGAGCGGACCGTAAACCCGGTAACCGGCGCCCTCGGTCCGGACCGCGCAATTTATCGCTGGAGCAACTCGAATGGCGGCAGCGAGAACCTTCGGTTCGCAGCAAACCTGATGTTCGATTTTGCCTTCCCGAACCCCAGCATTGCTTCGCCCAACTACATTGATGTCTTTCGCATCATGCCCAACGCCACCACGCCTCTGATCCACTGCACGGCGTCGATGCAATCGATCTGTGCCTCGTACACGGAAACCGGCCAGGTCGATCCATCCGGCCGCTATCTCTTTCTAAACGACTCCAGCCTGGTGACGCACATCCTGCGGGTCAGCACCAGCACGGGCAGGCTGGATCCAACCGGCAGCACGATCCCCTTCCAGGTCGGATTACTGAGCCCTGACGGCTCGATCGTGTACGCTCGCAGCTACACGAACAACGGAATCAGCCTGCGGATTTACGGATTCAATCCCTCCAATGCGAGCATAACCTCCGGAGGATCGATCTTTGTTCCCAACAGCGCTGAGCAGGAAAGGGCTGCGGAACGCCCCTGAATCGTGGCCGATCACCGTGCCGGGACGTAAGTCCCGGCACGATGAGTCGGGCTCCTAAAACTTCACCTGCGGCGCATTCTGCGACGTGGGAGTCGCCTCAAAATAGGCATTGTTCGGCTTGAACCCCGCGAAGTGCGCCCAGATATTGTTCGGAATCTGCCGGATGAAGGTGTTGTAGCTCCGCAGCGACTCGTTATACCGGCGACGCTCCACCGCAATCCGGTTCTCCGTGCCTTCCAGCTGATCCTGCAGCTCCAGAAAATTCTCGTTCGCCTTCAGATTCGGATAGGCTTCCACCACCGCCAGCAGTCGTCCCAGCGCTCCGTCCAGTTGCCCGTTGGCGCGCATCTGGCTCTGCGGATCGTGCGCCGCCAGCAGCGCCTGACGAGCATTGTCCACGTCGGCAAAGACCTTTTCCTCATGCTTCGCGTAGCCCTTCACCGTCGCCACCAGGTTCGGAATCAGATCCGCGCGCCGCTGCAGCTGCGCCTGCACGTTGGCCCACTGCGCCTGCACCGCTTCCTGCTTCGCCACCATCTGCTTCTGCGCGCTCACAAAGCTGCCGAACACCAGCAGCGCTGAAAGCACCACCACCGACAGCACACCAACCGCAATCCACAACCCCCGACGCATCATCTTGCTTGTTCTCCCGATCCTCTTCCGAAATTTCCTCTGGCCCTGACCTGCATCACTTTTTCTGCCGCATCTTTTCAGCAGCCTCCGCGCGAACTACCAACTCCCGCCCGCGCCGCCGCCGCCCGTGCTTCCCCCGCCAAATCCGCCGAATCCGCTTCCGCTGTCGTTACCGCCACCACCTCCGCCGCCCCCAAAGCCACCGCCGCCCCAGCCGCCGCCTCCGCCCCAGCCGCCAAAGAACATGCCCAGCAGGAAGCCCAGCAGCCCCGACCCGCCGGCCCACAACAGAAAGATCACAATCAGCACGGCAAAAATTATCCCGCCGATCAGCCGGCCGGCCGTCATCTGCGGCTGCTCGTGGATCGATCTCCCCCAGTGCGTCAGCGGCTTCAGCTTCACTCCGGCATTCTGCGCGATGATCTGCGAGATCTCGTCCACCGCCATCGTCAGCGCGCCGTCGAAA
>DAHVZZ010000597.1:0-3267 GCA_027323785.1 Acidobacterium sp.
CTACATCAACTGCCCGATGAACCAGGCCGAGTACGAGGCATTCCTCGACGCGCTGCTCTCTGCCGAAAGCGTCGAGGCAAAAGAATGGGAGAAGCTGGAGTACTTCGAGGGCTGCCTGCCGATCGAGGAGCTGGCGCGACGAGGCCGCGATACTCTGCGCTTCGGTCCCATGAAGCCCGTTGGCCTGCGCGATCCCCGAACCGGAAAAATTCCCTGGGCCGTGGTCCAGCTGCGCTGCGAGAACCTGCGCGCCGACTCCTGGAATCTGGTGGGCTTCCAGAACCACATGAAATTCGGCGAACAGGCCCGCATTCTGCGCATGATTCCCGGCCTCGAAAATGCAAAGTTCCTGCGCTACGGTCAGATCCACCGCAACACCTATATCAACGCGCCGCGGGTGCTCGGCCCCACGCTGAATCTGCGTGACCATCCGAGCATTTATTTCGCCGGGCAGATTTCGGGAGTGGAGGGCTACACCGAATCGATGGCTACAGGCCTGCTGGCTGGTATCTATGCGGCCATGGCCGATGAGGGCGAGGCTCCGCAGCCCGTGCCGCGCGGAACAGCGCTCGGCTCTCTCGTCCGCTACATCACGGAGGCCGATCCGAAGCGCTTCCAGCCGGCGAACATTACCTTCGACCTGCTGGAACCGCTGGAGGAGGAAACCCGCCGAAAGATTCGCGACAAGCGCGAGCGGCACCGGATCCAGTGCGAGCGCGCCCTGCAGACCATGGACCAGTGGCTCGCCTCCCTGCCCACCGCCAACCTGATACCCTGAAGGCAAGAGATATGAAATTTGGCGTTCTGGTTTTTCCTGGATCGAATTGCGATCACGACACCTGGCACGTCATCGCCGAGGTTGCGCATCAACCCGCCGTATTTCTGTGGCATGACTCGCCCAGCCTTGAGAACTGCGACGCCATCCTGGTGCCCGGCGGTTTTGCCTACGGCGACTACCTGCGGACGGGCGCCATCGCCCGCTTTTCTCCGGTGATGCAGTCGGTAAAGAAATTTGCCGCCGACGGCGGACTGGTGCTGGGCATCTGCAACGGCTTTCAGATTCTTTGCGAAGCCGGACTGCTGCCCGGTGCGCTGATGCGCAATGCGGGGCTGCGCTACATCTGCAAACAGGTCCACCTGCGGACTGAAACCGTGGACTCGCCCTTCACGCGGACGCTCCAGCCGGGACAGGTGATCCAGCTTCCCATCGGCCATATGGAAGGCAACTACTTCTGCGACGAGGCAACGCTGGCGCAGCTTCGAAGCCAGGATCGTATCGCTTTCCGCTACGCCACGCCGCAGGGCGAGATCACAGCCGAGGCCAATCCAAACGGCTCGCTGGACAATATTGCCGGCATCCTGAACGAAGGACGCAACGTGCTGGGCATGATGCCGCACCCCGACCGGTCCAGCGAGAGCATCCTCGGCTCCGCCGATGGGTTTAAGATTTTCGAGTCTCTCGTGGGTGCGCTCGCGCAAAAGTAATGATCGATATTCACCATCATCTGCTGTTCGGTCTGGACGACGGTCCGAAGGATTTGGACAGCGCAGTGGCCCAGGCGGAAGCCGCGGCTGCCGACGGCATC
Organism: Acidobacterium sp.; assembly: GCA_027323785.1. Taxonomy (GTDB): domain Bacteria; phylum Acidobacteriota; class Terriglobia; order Terriglobales; family Acidobacteriaceae; genus Palsa-343. The sequence goes on from DAHVZZ010000597.1 coordinate 1,587, forward strand.
ACCCATATCGCCTGCACTCCGCACGCCAACGACACTTACGAGTTCAATCCCGCGCTGAACGAGGAGCGGGTGGCGACGCTCCGCGAGCGGGTGGGTAACCGGATCACGCTGGGGCTGGGGTGCGATTTCCACCTGTCCTATGAAAATATCCAGGACGCGCTGAAGAACCCCGCTAAATACACGATCAACCACGGGAAATACCTGCTGGTGGAGTTTGCGGAGTTCATGATTCCGCAGAATATCGGCGACTCATTCTATGAGTTCACGGTCCGCGGGATGACGCCGATCATTACCCACCCGGAGCGGAACCCGATTCTGCAGCGCGATCACAAGCGGATGATCGAGTGGATGCGCACCGGATGCCTGGTTCAGGTTACGGCGGCATCGTTCAACGGGCGGTTCGGCAAGATGGCGCAGTCCCTGGTGTGGCAGATGCTGGAGAAGAACTGGGTGCACTTTATTGCGACGGATGCGCACAATGTGGGGAGCCGCGCACCGGTTCTGAGCGAGGCGTATGCGGCGATTGCGAAGCGCTGTGGCGAAGAGGCGGCGCGCCGGCTGTGCGTGGAGAATCCCCGCGCCGTGTTCGACAGCGGTCAGCTTCCTCCGCAGCCGGAACCGAAAGACATCTACAACTTTGAGGACGAACGACCCGGTAAACAGGGCTTGTTGGCCCGCCTCTTCGGCAAGTAACCGCTTCGTCCGTCCCCGCAATTTCCTCCGCCTTCTGAATCAGCGAACGCCGTTCGCATTCATATGCTCGGCATAGCGCTTGTCCGACTGCTGGATGTGTCCCACCAGCCATTTCTGCAGAAAACTGAGCACCGCAACGCTGTTCGGCGCCTGTCCGGTTTCGATTTCCCGCTGATATTTGCCCACATCGGCAAGAAGCTGGGCATGCTGCTGTTGATGCGCCGCCAGGCCGGGATAGCCGGTCTGCCGCATCAGCGCTTCCTCCTGCTGAAAGTGCGTCCGCGTATACACCACCAGCTGCTGCACCACGCCGCGGATCGCATCCGCTCCCTTGCCCATGCGCATGGCGTCGGCCAGGCTGTTGATGGTGTCAAAGAGTTTCTTGTGCTGCGCGTCCAGCTGCTGCACGCGAACACTGTAGGACTCATTCCACGCAAATGTGGCCATGTTTTCTCCTGGAGGACTGCTTCACAGTCCTTATCGACAGGATTTCGAATGGCTTCATCGGAAGAAAATGCGCCTACAGTCCCAGGCCGCCATCCACGCTGAGAATCTGCCCGGTGATAAAGTGCGGGCCGGTGGCGAAGAAGAGGACCGCCGCGGCCACATCCTGCGAGGTTCCGTTGCGCTGCATCGGTGTGCGTTTGGCAAACTGCTCGTATTCCGGGGCCACCTCGCCGTTCACAATCATTCCCGGAGCCACGCAGTTCACGCTGATCTCCGGCGCAAAGGCTCGCGACATAGTACGGGTCAGCATGTGCAGAGCCGCCTTGGAGGTCGAATAGTGAGCGTGCGTCGGCCACGGGTGCATGCCACCCAGCGACCCGATATTCACGATGCGTCCGCGAGCCGCTTTGAGATACGGATGCGCCGCCTGGGCCGCCAGGAATGGGCCGCGGGTGTTGGTGTCGAACATCGCATCCCACTGCTCCACCGTGATCTCTTCCAGCGCGGCGGTCTCGTAGCGTCCGGCATTGTTGACCAGGAT
>DAHVZZ010000634.1:0-2968 GCA_027323785.1 Acidobacterium sp.
CGCGGAAAACGTGATGATCGTGGACCTGCTGCGGAACGATCTGGGGCGAATTTGCCGGAGTGGAAGCGTGGAGGTGGTGGAGCTCTTCGCGGTGGAACGGCATCCGGAGCTGCTGCAGATGACGTCGACGGTGCGGGGTGAGCTGAAGGCCGGGATTGGATATGACGAGATTTTCCGGAGTCTGTTTCCATGCGGGTCGATTACAGGGGCGCCGAAGGTGCGGACGATGCAGGCGATCCGCGAACTGGAGGATGGGCCGCGCGGGATATCGTGCGGGGCGATCGGGTATTTTGCGCCGGACGACGAGGCGGTCTTCAGTGTGGCCATTCGCACGGCGGTGCTGCGGGACGGGGTGGCGCGGATGCGGGTGGGATCGGGCATCACGTGGGACTCGGACGCCGGTGCGGAATACGCGGAGTGCCTGCTGAAGGCTCGGTTCCTGACGCGGCGACCGGAGCAGTTTGACCTCATCGAGACGCTGCGCTGGGAGGACGGGTATTTTCTGCTGGAGCCGCATCTGGAGAGGCTGCGGGCCTCGGCGGAGTATTTTGCCTTTTGCCTCGACGAGGCGAAGGTGCGGGAGGCGCTGCGGCAGGAGGCCGAAGGCCTTGAGCCCGGGACACCTCATCGAGTTCGGCTGCTGCTGGCGCGGGCCGGCAAGGTGTCGGTGACCAGCGAGGCGCTGAGCGGGACGGGGTCGGCGGTGGCGCCCGGCCCGGCGCGGATGATGTTGGCCGGGGAGCGGACGGAGTCGCGGGACGTGTTGCTGAGGCACAAGACAACGCGGCGCGAGGTCTACGACCGGGCGCTCAGGGAGGCGCGTGCGGGCGGCTTCGACGACGCGGTGTTTGTGAATGAGCGCGGCGAGGTGACCGAGGGGGCCATTCACAACCTGATGATCGCGAAAGGCGGCAGATTTGTAACGCCGGCGGTGGCGTGCGGGCTGTTGCCGGGAGTGTACCGGCGCTGGTTGCTGGAGCGGCATCCGGAGATTGTGGAAGGCGTGGTGACGCTGGAGGATCTGCGGCGGGCGGATCGGGTGATGGTGTTTAACTCGGTGCGGGGGCTGCGGCTGGCACGGGTGATGTGAGGGAGGATTTGAACGGAGGTCAGACGCGCCAGAAGGTCATCAACAGTCCGCCGCAAACGATGAGCGAGCCGCCCACCCAGGTGGAGAGGGCCGGGCGTACGCGGAACGCGACGAGATTGATGACCTGCGCTGCGACAAAGAAGAGGGTCACGTAGATGCCGAGAAGCCGGCCAAAATCCCAGGGCGGAGAATTGACTGTAACGCCGTAGAGAAAGAGCACGAGTGCGCCCGTGGCAAACAGCGCCAGGCGGACGAGCCTTGTGTGGTCGTGCAATCCGGCTCTGACGATGGCGTCGCCGCCCGCTTCGAGACAGGCTGCGACGCAGAGGATTCCGAGAGCGGGGAAAGCGCCCATTTTCATGGGGCTAGTATAAACAGCGAATCGTCATAGTTTGGTGGCTCCTCGAATGGGGTCGTGACAGCTTGCCCGAGGAATGGAGCCTCGTCCATTCCGGATTTGCCAATCCTCAATGCGGCCTTGTAGGGTAGAGAGTTTTCGCATGGAGGAGTCAACGCATGCCCCAGCATGAGTTTGCCTATCAGTCGGGATTTGGGAATGAATTTGCCACCGAGGCGGAGCGGGGTGCGCTGCCGGAGGGGCAGAATGCGCCGCAGAAGGCTCCGCTGGGCCTGTACACGGAGCAACTGAGCGGGACGGCATTTACGGCTCCGCGGGCGGTGAACCGGCGGACGTGGACCTACCGCATTCGGCCGTCTGTGACGCACAAGCCGTTCAGCGAACTGAGCGCCGGGCTCGGCCTGGGGCTGTTCCGCAGCGGGCCATTTACCGAAGCGCCGACGCCGCCGAACCAGATGCGGTGGAATCCGGTGCCGATGCCGGAGAAGAAGACAGATTTTGTGGAGGGCATTGTCACGCTGGGCGGCAGCGGCGATCCTTCGATGCAGACGGGTGTCGGCATCCATGTCTATGTGGCGAATGCGCCGATGCGCGGGCGGTACTTTTACAACGCCGATGGCGAGATGCTGATCGTTCCGCAGGAAGGCGCGCTCGAGATTCACACGGAGCTGGGGATTTTGGGGCTGAAGCCGGGCGAGATCGGCGTCGTTCCGCGGGGCATGAAAATGCGCGTCGATCTGGAGGGCCCGGTTCGTGGATACATCTGCGAAAACTACGGCCTGACCTTCCGGCTGCCGGAACTGGGACCGATCGGGGCCAATGGGCTTGCGAATGCGCGGGAGTTTCTGACGCCGGTGGCGGCTTACGAGGATCTGGAGGGGGATTTCCGGATTATCGGGAAATTTCTGGGCCGGATGTGGGAGGCCGAGATCGACCACTCGCCGCTGGACGTGGTGGCGTGGCACGGCAACTATGTTCCCTACAAGTACGATTTGGCGCGCTTCAACTGCATCAATACGGTGAGCTTCGACCATCCGGACCCATCGATTTACACGGTGCTCACATCGCCCTCAGCCGTTGCGGGGACCGCGAATGCTGATTTTGTGATTTTCCCGCCGCGGTGGATGGTGGCCGAGCATACATTCCGGCCGCCGTGGTTCCATCGCAACATGATGAATGAATTCATGGGGCTGGTGTTCGGCGCGTACGACGCGAAGGCAGAGGGATTCGTGCCCGGAGGCGCCAGCCTGCACAACTGCATGTCAGGCCACGGACCGGATGCGGAATCGTGGGAGAAGGCAAGCCAGGCGGAACTGAAGCCGGTGAAGCTGGAGAACACGCTGGCGTTCATGTTCGAAACGGGGCTCCCCGTGCGGCCCACGAAATTCGCGCTGGAGACGAAGATTCTGCAGCACGAATACTTCGAGTGCTGGCAGGGGCTGAAGAAGCACTTCAAAAAGCCTGAATAGAGGATTGACTGCGATGGATGCGGTGAAAGCGCTGCTGGCGCACGCGGTGGA
>DAHVZZ010000612.1:0-6504 GCA_027323785.1 Acidobacterium sp.
CGGAGGCGCTGGTTGCGGAACGGCGCAGGGGCGGGCTGTTTCGTTCGGCGGAGGATCTGGCGCAACGGGCGCCATCGCTGACGCGCGGCGATCTGACGCGGCTGGCGCAGACGGGAGCGCTGAACCAACTGGACGGCATACGGCATCGGCGCGATGCGCTGTGGCAGGTGGAACGGGCCGGGAAGATGGAGGGTCCGCTGCTGCGGCAGCAGAGCGAATGGCTGCGGGACGAGTCGGAGACACTGCCGCTGGCGCGGATGAGCGTGGAGGAGCGGCTGGTTGCCGACTATGCGGGAACAGGGCTGACGGTGGGCCGGCATCCGATGCACTACCGGCGAGGTGAGCTGCGCCGCGAGAATATTTTGTCGGCGGAAGAGCTGAAGGGGCGACGCCATGGGGAGTTTGTTCGGACGGCGGGTTGCGTGATTGCGCGGCAGAGGCCGGGCACGGCGAAGGGCTTCATCTTCATTTCCATGGAAGATGAGACGGGGATCGCCAATGTGATTGTTACGCCGGATTTGTATGAGCGCGATCGGCTGGTGGTTACGCGCAGCCGCTTTCTGCTGGTGGAAGGGCCGCTGCAGAATGAGGACAACGTGATTCATGTGAAGGCGACAAGGCTGCGGGCGTTGCCGGATCAGGCGCTCGATTTACGATCGCATGATTTTCACTGAGGCACAGGCGGCTGCGCCTCAGTGGGTGCTTCTGCTATTGGTGCGGTTCGGCGCGCTGGTGTTGACTGCCTATTTTCGCTGCCAGTCTACTTTCACTGTGCCGGGATTTTTCACATTGTAGCCCTCCAGAATGAGCTTTGGTTTCTGTCCGCGGGTGTCCTGATTGAGGACGGTGGCGTGGAGGGTGCGCTTTTCGCCGGGCATGAGCGCGATGTAGTTGTTGTCGATGAAGGCGGGGAGGATCTCGTCGCCGGTTTTCGAGCGGACTACTTTGATGCGCACCATGAGCGCGGGAGCTTTGCCGTCGTTCTTCAGATCGGCGGTCAGTTCCCATTTATCGCCGACGCGCTCTACATGAGTCTTGAGTTTTAGTTTGACCTTTGCGAGCTGGCGGATGCCGGTGTAGTCGCCCTGTTTTAGGCCGCGCAGGTAGAAGTTGCGGGAGACGATTTTGCCGTTGCGCAGCAGTTCGAGGCGGATGAAGTGGGTTTCCGAGAGGCCGGAGGGGAACTGCATGGGGAAGGCATCGATGGTGCTGTCCTCGCTGCTGTTGACGGTGGTGGAGTGCTGCCATTTCACTTTGCCGTCGAGGTTGATGACTTCGGCTTTGGCGGTGAGGCCGGTTTGATTACCGGCGCTGTCGTTGACGACTTCGACGGCGTTGGTGGCGGCGTTCCACTGGATGTGGAGGGGCTCGGCGCCTTTCTTCGCGCCGAAGTAGCCGGCGTCGGTGTCGTAGAAGTAGTCGTAGGTTTGCCAGAGGAGGGAAGGCCAGGCGGGATGGCTCATCCAGATGAGGAGGCCGACGCGGTTGGTGTTGCTGCCTTCGAACATGCCGCGATAGGCGTTGTAGTCGACGAACTGGGCGAGGCTGTCCCACTGCTGAATGTTGTTGGCGCCGCCATAGTCCTTTTCGATGACTTTGGTGAAGACGTTGCCGGCGTGGAAGTCGTGGAGGGGCCAGACGCTGTTTTGCGGCCAAAGATCCTTCTTCGGCATGGTCCGTTCGAGAGTGGCCATCTCGGGAATGTTCGGGGAGCCCATCTCACTGTGGAAGATTTTGGGAGCGTTGGTGAAGTAATAGGGAAGCGGCTCGACCCGATAGGGGCCGTGGCCGCTGACGGGTCCGTCGGCGGAACTGGAGATGTAGTGGGAGTGGGGGACGAGGCGGCCGACCATGGTGCGCAGGGAGTCGTCGACGGGGGATGGGGGATAGCCTTCATTGCGGCCGCAGAAGAGGCCGAGGGAGGGATGATTGCGAATGCGGAGGAGATAATTCCGGGCATTGGCAAGGAAGAGCGCGTCGTTATTGGGGTTGGGACCGTCCCAGGGATTGGCCAGCCAGAAGTCCTGCCAGATGACGACGCCGTATTTGTCGGCGGCGCTGTAGAAGGCGCTGTCGCCGATCTGGCCGACCCAGTTGCGGATCATGTCGAAGTGCTCGTCGCGGTGGAACTCCATGGCGGTGTCGTACTCGCGTTTGCGGTAGCGGAGCATGGACTCGGAGAAGCCCCAGTTGCCGCCGCGGGCGATGAAGCGGCGGCCGTTGATCCACATTTTGAGGCCGCCGGTTTCGGAGTAGGTGAACTGGCGGACGCCGGCGTGGAATGATTTGCGATCGGAGAGCTGGCCGCCGGCGGTGAATTGTAGCGTTACAGGATACAGATTCGGTTTGCCGTATCCGACCGGCCACCACAGCTTCGGATGCCGGAGGTGCAGGGATGGAAAATCCTTCGGCGTGAAGCTAACGGTTTTGGTGGCGTCGCCGTTGAGGGTTACGGGCGTCTGGACTTTGACGGAGCCGAAGGTCGCTTCGAGCGTGCCCGAGATTGGGGCAGTCTGGTGGTTGGTGAGGACGGCGGAGAGGGATACGTCGGCCTGCGAGGTGTCCGGGAGCGGCAGGGTGGTGGAGACGAGCGGTTGGGTGATGGTAACGGGGCCGGTCTGGCGGAGGGTGACGTTGCTCCAGATGCCTTCATCGCGGCCGCGAATGGTGGACATCCAGTCCCATCCGGCGGTGGCTTCGAAGGTGGGATTGTCCTGGCCGAGGGCTCCGCCATTGACGGTTGGCTGGGCCTTGTCCTTGGTGCTGCCGGGATGGGCATTGGCGATGGTGAGGACGGCGAGGACGTTTTTTTCTCCGGGGCGGAGGATGCCGGTGACGTTGAAGCGGGCGCGCATGAAGGCGCCGTCGATGGGTCCGAGGACGCGGCCGTTGAGATAGACCTCGGCCTTCCAGTTGATGCCGTTGAAGGTGAGCCAAAAGTGGGCGTCCTTCTTTGTGGCGGCGGGGGCGATGAAGGTGTCGCGGTACCAGAAGTTGGAGCAGAAGAAGGAGTCGGAGATGTCGTACTGATTAGCTCCGTAGTCGGGGTTGGGCACGGCGCCGTCGTTGAGATAGCTGGTGAGGACGGTTCCGGGGACGGTGGCAATCATCCAGCCGGCGTCGGAGAAGCCTGGCTCGGAGATTTGGCGACCGCTGGCGGCGACGAGGGACTGACGCTGGAGCTTCCATGCTCCTCCGGCGAGGTCGATGGTGCCGTCGGCGCGGGTGGCGCGCTGCGCCTGGGCGACGGGAATGAGGCCGCCGGTGCCCCAGACCTGCATTTCACTGAGGATGTAATGACCGCCGGGGTTCTCGGGTTTTGTCATCAACACGCGCACATAACGGGCCTTTTCCTGGCGGGGGAGGCGGATGTCGTCCGTGAGGGCGGTGGTGGAGGGGAGAGCCTGGATGGACTTCCACTGGTGTGCGTCGCTGGAGATCTGGATTTCTCCGGAGGCCGGGCGCTGGATCCAGTCCAGTTGAACGCGGTTGAATTTGCACGGCGCGCCGAGGTCGACGTAGACCCACTGGCGTTCGCCGGAGGCGCTCATCCAGGCGCTGGTGAAGTGATGGGGGCCGGCGAAATTGACGTCACGGCCCTGGTCGGAAAAGGCGAGCAGGGCGACACCCCAGTGGGTGATGCCATCAGCGTGCAGTTCGACTTTGTAGTAGCGGTCGTGCGCGGGGGTGGCGAGGGGGATGGGTGTGTTGAAGCTGGGCAGCATGAAATCCATGCTGGGCCACTGGGTTCCCTTCGACTGGCCGAGCTGGGTCCAGGTTTTGCCATCCTGGGAGCCGAGGACGGTGTAGGTCCAGCCGGATGCGGGCAGCGGACCGTAGAGCCTGCGGAGCCAGAGATCGAGGCGGTCGACTTCGGGCGGTGTTCCGCCGCCGTCCATGTGGAACTCGACCCAGGCGTGGGGTCCGGTGACGTCGACGGAGGAGGTGGTGTTGCCGTCGAGGAAGTCGGCGTGGTTTTCCTTATCGAGGATGCCGCCGCTGCTGGTGGAGGCGACGATCCACTGGGGCATGCGGTGGTCGACGATGCCGTCGGTGACGAGCTGGGCGGTGAGGTTGTAGTCGATGGCGCTGGACTGGTACGCGGGACGGTGGAGCGCGAGGTTTCGGTAGGTGGAGTCCGGCTGCATGGATGGGCCGGTGTACTCGGAGGGAAGGCCGGGGTAGACGCCGATTCCGCGGGTGTACTGTTGTGCGTGGCAAACCAGGGCAGAGGCCAGGAGCAGCAGGGCAAAACGTTTCAACTTCAGACTCCTCGATCAGGGGGTTGCGCGTTTCAGAGCGGAAACAATGTCGCGAAGATGCCGCACGAATTCTACCGCGTTGGGGAGGATTCACGGCGGGGCGGCTGAGAGGAGTGGCGACTCGATGGTACGAGCAGCGGCGGTGAAGCAGGTATCAGTGGCTGGGCGCGAGGAGCTTTTGAATCTCGGACTGAAGAGCCGCGGCTTTTGCCTTGTCGACGGGGCCCTGGGTTTGCCATACGACGCGTCCGGAGGGGGTGGCGACCAGGACGTAGGTGATGTCCGGATTTCCAAAGTGGGCGAGCTTCTTCCATGTGGCGTCATGGGTGAAGAAGGGGGCGAAGTGGGATTTTTCCGGCTCTTTGATCTGGCGGCGCATGCCGTGCAGGATGAAGTGCATCAGGAACTGGGGCACGCCCTGGAAGTCGGCCAGTTCGATGTAATCGACGTGCGGATCGGTTTCGTAGCGGATGCCAACGGCTTTGTTCCATGCGGTGTCATCGCTGCTGCCCTTATGGGAAAAGGTGACGAGGACGATGAGGGGTTTGGTGCTGCCGGGAACGGGAAGGACAATGTGGCCACGGCTGAGGGTGGTGAGGTCCATGTGGGGAATCTGCTGGGCGCGGCCAGGCAGAGCCGGCAGGAGAAACGCTGCGATGAGAAGCAGAAGGTAGCGCATGAGGATCGCTGCGATTATACGCAGAGAATGGGCTGGCGGCCGATGCGGGGAAAAGCTCGGGGCGTGAATAGCCAATCGTTATAGATCGAGCGCAATGTCCTGTTGCGCTTTTTGGCCGGTCTCCTTTAGAAAACCCGAACGAGGAAGCCTGCATCAAAAATCGGACAATGGCGGCGATGACCGCTGAAAATAGAAAGAAAGCGGGGCTTCTTTGTTCCCCCAGAGGTGTCTATGCGTTATGTAATTGCAGCTGCGACAGTTGCGGCTGTGGCTGCGGTGGCGATCCTGATCGGTTGTGGCTCATCGGGTTCATCGTCTTCCACAGGCCAGGCAACGGCGAATGTGGTTCTGAGCGACCCGGCTACATGCCAGGCGCCCGGAGGTCCGTTTGCCCATGTCTATGTAACGGTTACAGATGTGAAGGCGAGCACGAGTTCCAGCGCGAGCGCCAGCGGTTCAGGTTTTGTGGACCTGACGCCGGGCCTTTCCTCGGCTCCGATGCAGATCGACCTTCTTGGCCAGGCGAACAACCAGTGCTTTCTGGCGACGCTCGGTTCGACCAAACAATTGCCGCCCGGAGATTATCAGCAAATCCGCGTGTATCTGGCGAGCAACAGCACAAGCGTTCCGAATAACAAGTGCAATAACTCGGCCAATTGTGTTGTGCTGAGCGACGGAACGGTGGAGCCGCTGGAGCTTTCCAGCGAAACACAGACCGGCATCAAGATTCCTTCCGGGCAGATTGCGTCGGGAGGATTCAACATCAATTCAGGGCAGACCAAAGATCTGGATATCAACTTTAATACCTGCGTATCGCTGGTAGCGGAGGGCAATGGCAAGTATCGTTTGAAGCCGGTGTTACATGCCGGAGAGGTCAGCACTACGTCGACCTCGATCAATGGGACGGTACTGGACAGCGCGACAGGAAACCCGGTGAGCGGCAGGGTGATGGTGGCGCTGGAACAGAAGGATTCCACCGGCGTCGATCGTATTTTTATGACGACGATGGCGGATTCGCAGGGCGGGTTTACTTTCTGCCCGTTGCCGGCGGGTGATTATGACATGGTGATTGTGGCCGAGACGAATACGGGAATGGCTTATGCGCCCGTGGTGATCAGCGGGGTTAGTCCGGGGGACACGATCTCAACGGTTCACCTCAATGCTGCCGCGGCAGTACCGGCGGCGACTCTGAGCGGCATGGTAACGTCGCAGGGGACTTCTTCCGGTGTTGGGGTGGACGTACAGCTGAGCTTTCTGGAGCAGGTGTCGAGCAGCATGACTGTTACGATGCCGCTGCTGCCGAATGCGAATCAGTCATCGTCGATGCTGTCTCTGAGCACAGTTGCCGGCAGTACGTGTCCGGGCGGCACGTATTGTGTGAGTTACAGTGCCGATATGCCGGCGGCATCGGCTTATGTTGGCGCATATGCATCGAGCGGAATTGTGCTGGCCCAGGCAGGAGCTTCCGCTTACATGGCGGATGCGATTGCCTTTGCACCCGCCTCGGGTGAAACGCTCGACTGCACGCCGAACGAGGTGAGATCCACGACGGCGATTACTCCG
>DAHVZZ010000629.1:0-1840 GCA_027323785.1 Acidobacterium sp.
ATGATGGGTTCCAGCAGCGCCGGACGAGCCTGCTCCATGCAGGCGCGGAAGGCCAGGCGGCCGGCGATCTTGAAGGCCATTTCGCTGGAATCCACCTCGTGGAAGCTGCCGTCGAAGACCGTGGCGCGGAAGTCCACCATCGGATAGCCGGCCAGGTGGCCGCGCACGGCCGTCTCCTGAATCCCCTTTTCGATGGCAGGAACAAACTGGCGGGGGATGGCGCCACCGAAGATATCATTGACGAACTCAAAGCCGCCTCCGCGCGGCAACGGCTCCATACGGATCTTGCAATCGCCGAACTGGCCGTGGCCGCCGCTCTGCTTCTTGTGCCGGCCGTGGCCGGTCGCCGTGGCGCGGATGGTCTCACGGTAGGGAACTTTGGGGCTCTTGAGCGTCACCTCGGTGTGGTAACGCCGGCGCAGCTTGGAGACCACCGCTTCGATGTGCATCTGGCCGGATCCGGCCAGCAGAAAGTCGTTGGTCTGGGGGTCGCGGTAGAAGCGCAGCAGCAGATCCTCTTCCATCAGCTTGTGCAGCGCGGGCGCCAATTTGTCCTCATCGGCGCGCGATTTCGGCTCGATCGCATAGGTCATCGCCGGCTCCGGCGCAGGTACGGCGTCGATGCGCAGATCGTGGCCCTTCGCGCCCAGAGTATCGCCGGTCTGGGTGACGCGCAGCTTGGCCACCACGCCCAGATCGCCGGCGTGCAACTCGGCAACCTCCACCAGCTTCCTCCCCTGCATCACGCCGATATGGGTCAGGCGCTCAGCATCGGCGCGGTTGTAGTTCTCCAGCGAAATTTCATTGCGAATGCAGCCGCTGATCACCTTGAAGAAGGAGATGCGGCCGGCAAAGGGGTCCACCAGGGTTTTGTAGACGAAGAGGGTGGCGGGCTGGGCGTCGTCGACGGAGCACAGGATGGTGTCGTCACTGCTCTCGGTCCGGACTTCGGCCAGGGCCTCCGACACCCCCGCTGAGCCGCCGTTCCCGCCGGCCTTGCCGTTGGCGCGCGACAGCGTCCCGCGCAGAGTGTGCGCCGCAATCGGCGGGCGCTCATGCGGAGAAGGCACATACACCTCGATGAAGTCCAGCAGGTGATCCGTGGCTACGTTGGACAGGGCGCTGGTGTACAGGATGGGGAAGATGCGGTCCTCGCGGATGGCCTCATGGATCGCCTGCACCAGATGCTCCTGGGGAATCGTACCCACGGCGAAGAACTCCTCCATCAGCTCGTCCTTACCCTCCGCCACCAACTCCACCAGGGCCTCATGGCCTGCTTTGGCCTGGGCTTCGAGTTCAGCGGGGATGGGGCCTCGGGCGCCGATGCCGTCGCTGAGCGGGGTATACAGAAAGGCCTCCATGGTCACCAGGTCGACGACGCCATGGAAGCCCTGCTGGTCGACGATGGGAATTTGCACCGGGATCACCTGGCGGCCGAAGCGCTCGCGCAGACTCTCCACCAGCACAGTGCGCTCGGCCTCGGAGGCCGTCCTGGCGTGATCGGCCTGGTTGATCACCAGCACGCGCGGCAGGTTCATCTCCTCGGCGTACTTCCACACCGTGCTCGTGACGCTCTCGACGCCGTTCTGGGCGTTGATCACCACTACGGCGGCCTCGGCGGGAACCATGGCCGCGCGAGCTTCATAGACGAACAGATGGAAGCCGGGAGTATCGATCACGTTGATGCGCGTTCCGTGCCACTCCGCAAACGCGACGGCGTTGGACATGGTGATACCGCGGGCGATCTCCTCTTCGTCGTAGGCGGTCACCGCTCCGCCATTCTCGGTGGGCGTGCGGGCGGTCTTGAGCATCGCTGTGATCAGCGCGGTCTTGCCGCAGT
>DAHVZZ010000633.1:0-11152 GCA_027323785.1 Acidobacterium sp.
AGAGCCGGAGGAGCGGAGGGGGAAAGTGGCGACGACGACGACCTCGCGGCTGATGAGCGGGCCGCTGGGGCCGCGGGCGATGCCGGGAGCATCCTCGATGGCCTTGAGTTCGCTGAGGGTGACGGCGCCCATGAGCTCGGCGGTGGCTCCGGCGCGCAGCACGAGGGCATTCTGCTCGGAACCGGATTTCATGACGGTGGCGCGAAAGCCGCGCGCCAGACTGAGCATGGCGACAAAGACGCCGACGGTTCCGGCGATGCCGAGGACGGCGACGACGGAGGAGGTCCAGCGCTGGCGGACGCTGCGCAGGTTGTAGACAACGGGAATGGCCATGGTTCAGATCCTCCGCAAAGCGTCGACGACGCGCAGGCGCATGGCTCCGGCGGCGGGTAGGATGCCGCTGGCGAAACCGACGGCGAAGGCCAGCCCCATGCCGATGAGAATGGAATTGGGGGAAAGGTAGAAGGAGGGCAGCAGGCCGCGGGTGGGATCGCCGCTGAGGGTGAAGATTTTGGCCATGAGCAGGCCGAGGCTGCCGCCGACGACGGCAATGCTGAGCGACTCGGCCAGGACGAGGGCCAGCACGAAGGCATCCGGATAGCCGATGGCCTTGAGAAGCGCCCACTCGGCGGTGCGCTCGCGGACGGCGATGGCCATGGTGTTTCCGGTGACCAGGAGCAACGTAAAGAAGACAACGCTGCCAATGGTGAGGATGAGGAACTGGATGTTGCCCATCTGCCTGATCCAGCCGGCGGCGAAGGCGCTCTCGGTTTCGGTGGTGGTTTCCCAGGGGGAGTTGGCGAAGGTGTCGTCGATGGTTTTTGCGATGCGCACGGCGTCGGCGGGATCGGCGATACGCAGCACGTACCAGCCGACGTAGCCTTTGCGGCCCGGGGGAAGCTGCTCATCGAGACGGTCCCACTGGAACCAGAACTGCGTCTCATCGTCCTGCGGGCGGCTGCCGTGATAAATGCCGCGCAAATTGAATTCCCACTTGCCGGGGTAGATGGAGCTGCGCAGGGGAATGCGGTCGCCGATCTTCCATCCGAAACGCTTTGCCAGAGCCGCGCCGGCGAATGCGCCTTCACGGTCTTTGAGAAAGTCCTGCCATTCGGCGTTGTCGATGATGAATTCCGGATAGGTTTGGCGCTGGTGGGCAACGTCGATGGCCATCTGCGGGAAGAAGTTGCGCTCGTCCTGATAGACGCCTCCGAACCAGTTGGCGAAGGCGACGACGGTGACGCCGGGGATGCGGGCGATCTGCTGATAGTAGGAGAGCGGCAGAGGCTGGATGATGGCCACGCGATTGATGACGATGAGGCGGTCGGCGCCGGCGACTTCAAGGCCCTGATTGAAACTGGCCCGAATGACCATGAGGACGCCGAAGAGAAAGAGCGCGACGGCGAAGGAGCCGAGGGTGAGGAGCAGGCGCGTCCTGCGGCGCAGCAGGTTGGCGAGGATGAGCCCGGCGTATTTCATGAGACGGCTCCGAGGGGCATGTGGGGACCGGATTCCACAAGGACGCCTTTGTCGAGGTGCAGAAGCACGTCGGCGCGCTGCGCGACCACGGGATCGTGGGTGACCATGAGGACGGTTTTATGAAATTCGCTGACGAGCTGCCCGATGAGGTTCATGATGCCGTCGGCGCTGCGGCGGTCGAGGTCGCCGGTGGGCTCGTCGCAGAGCAGAAAGGTGGGATCGGAGACGATGGCGCGGGCAATGGCGACGCGCTGCTCCTGTCCTCCGGAGAGCTGACGCGGGTAGTGATGCATGCGGTCGGCGAGGCCGACGAGCTGGAGAGCGGTCTCGATGTGGGCTCGGCGCTCGGAGCCGGACAGATGCGTCAGTAACAGCGGCAGTTCCACATTCTGATACGCGGTGAGAACGGGGATGAGGTTGTAGGCCTGAAAGACGAATCCGACATGGCGGGCGCGCCAGCGGGTGAGTTTTTTGCGCGACATGTGGGTGATCTCGTCGCCGGCCACGGTGATGCTGCCGGCGCTGGGAAGGTCGAGGCCGCCAAGGAGGTTCAGCAGTGTGGTTTTGCCGGAGCCGCTGGGCCCCATGAAGGCGACAAAATCGCCCTGATCGACTTCAAGGTTGAGGCCCTGAAGGACGTGGATTTCTTCGCCGCCGCGACGGTAGCGCTTATCGAGCCCGCGAACCTGGACCAGGCTCGATGCACTGGGTTCGCCATCCACTCTGACCATGGAACGCTCCTATGGGGTGACTTTCACGCGCTGCCCTTCACGCAGGCCGGCGGGGCCGCGGAGCACGACGGTGTCTCCGGCAGCGAGGCCCGCTGTGACAGGCAGGTTGTCGCCCTGCGCTTCCGCAACCTGAATAGCCCGATGCTCGATACGGCCATCGCGGACGAGCAGGACGAACGGCTTTCCGGCTTCACGCCGAACGGCGAGCACGGGAATGATGGCGCGGACGCCCGCATTCGCGGCTTCCGGCGCAGCGGAGAGAAAGGCTACCTTGACGCCCATGTCGGGCAGGATGCGGGGGTCAAGCTGGTTGAAGGAGATGCGGACCTTAACCGTGGCCTTTTGGCGATCGGCAGTGGGGATCACGGTGCGGACGTGACAGGGAATTTGCCAGTCGGGATAAGCGTCAAGGGTTGCAATGACGGGCTGATCGGGCTGGACGCGGGCGATGTAGGACTCGTTGACATCGACTTCGATTTCGAGCGACTTCATATCGACGATGGTGGCGATGCCGGTGCGCGTGAATCCGCCGCCAGCGGAAATGGGCGAGACCATCTCGCCCACCTGGGCATCTTTGGAGACGACCATGCCGGCAAAGGGCGCGCGGATCGTGGCGTTGTCGAGATCCTGGCGGGCGACGGCAATGCGGGCATCGGCGGCTTTGACCTGCTCGCGGGCGAGATCGATCTGAGCGCGCAGACTGTCGGCGGCGGTCTGCGCTGAATCGAGCGCTTCGGAGGTGCGGATGCCGGCGGTCTCCAGAGCTTTGGTGCGCTGTAGTTCGCGGCGGGCATTGGCCAGGCGCACCTGCAGGTCGGCGATGGCGGCCTGGGTGGAATCGCGATCGGCCTGTGCGGATTTGAGGCGGACGCGGGCGTCGGAGTCGTCGAGGGTGGCGAGCGTCTGGCCTTCGGATACGCGCATGCCCTCCTCGGCATAGACAGCAGTGACGAGGCCGGTGACTTTGGCGGCGATGGTCGCGCGGCGGCGGGGCGTGACATAGCCGCTGGCATTGAGGATGGCGGCGGAACGGCTGTCCGCGGCGGGCTGGGCAACGGCCACCTGCACGGCGACGGCGCGGTTCTGCGACCAGTAGAGAACAGCGCCGGCGAGGAGGGCAACGAGCACCAGGATTGCGGCCACGATGAAGGTGAAGCGGAGGGTTCGACTGGCGCCGCGGGAACGGTCCTCGATTTTGAGGCGGGAAAGGCCGGCACTGGTATCGGCTGAGGGCTGCGCGGCGTCGCGAGGGGGTTCGGGTTCCGAAGCGGCTGGGTGAGCGACAGGACGGACGCCTGTGTTGGCCGATCTGGAGGGTATCCCGGCCATGGGACCTCCGACGGCAGAAGGCAGACGACCGCTCGGCCAGGTTCGGATGGCGGACAGTTTTCCGCCTTCTGGTAGCGGGATTATCCTGCGGCGGGACGTGTGGTGCTGTGATGGCAGTCACCGGCGATGCAGAGGCCAGGGATTGGAATGCGCCCGGCTGCAGGGCCGGGCGCACGCAGATCAGTAGCGGATGACGCGCTGCATGGCGGCCATGATCTTGTCGACATTGGGCATGTAGAACTCCTCCATGGGCGCGGCGGCGGGGATGGCGGGAATGTCGGGCGGGGTGACGCGGACGATGGGAGCATCGAGGCAGTCGAAGGCCTGCTCGGCGATGGTGGCGGCGATCTCGGCGCCGATGCCGAGGGTGCGATTGTCCTCATGCACGATGACGACGCGGCTGGTGCGGGCAACGGAGTTGAGGATGGTGTCCTTGTCCCAGGGAGCGAGGGTGCGGAGGTCGATGACTTCGACATCGATGCCGTGCTCCTGCTTCATGCGTTCGGCGGCCTGAAGGGTGAGCTGCAGGGTATAGCCGTAGGAGACGGCGGTGATGTGGGTGCCGGAGCGTTTGATGTCGGCTTTGAGGAGCGGGATGGTGTAGTCGCCGGAGGAGACTTCTTCCTTCAGCGAGCGGTAGAGCTTTTTGTGCTCAAAGAACATGACGGGGTTGTCGTCGCGGATGGCCGATTTGAGGAGGCCTTTGGCGTCGCTGGGCGAGGATGGCGCTACGACGACGAGGCCGGGCGTGTGGATGAACCAGCTGGTGTTGGTCTGCGAATGATAGAGGCCGCCGCCGACTCCGCCGCCGTAGCAGACGCGCACGGTGAGCGGGCAGGTCTGGGTCCCGGCGCTGCGGTAGCGGAGGCGAGCCGCCTGCTGGGTGAGGGCGTCCATCGCCGGGGTGATGAAGTCGGCGAACTGAATCTCAGCAACCGGGCGAAGGCCGGACATGGCGGCTCCGATGGAGGAGCTGACGATGACGCCCTCGGCGAGAGGCGAATCGATGACGCGATCGACGCCGAATTCTTCCTGCAGGCCGCGGGTGGCCTTGAAGACGCCGCCCATTTTGCCGACGTCTTCGCCGATGAGGTAGACGTTCTCATCGCGGGCGAGTTCTTCCCGGAGAGCTGTGTTGATGGCATCGATGTAAGTCATGACGGGCATGGGTCATCTCCTCACGAGATTGAGGCTGGGGCTCCAGGTTCTTTGGTCCAGAGCGCGTTCGCGGATGCTGAAGGAGAAGACGTGGTCGAGGGCTTCCTGACCTTCCGCCACGGGGGAGCTTTCAGCGAAGTCGATGGCTTCCTGAATTTCCTTCTGGAAGCCGTCGAGCAGTTCCTGCTTCCAGGCGGCAGTCCACAGGCCGAGATGCTCCATGCGGGTTTCCATGGCGGTGAGGGGATCGCGCTCTTTCCATTCCTTTACTTCTTCGGGAGTGCGGTACTTTGCGGGATCGATTTCGGAGTGGCCGTACCAGCGGTAGGTTTTGCATTCGAGCAGCGTTGCGCCATGGCCTTCGCGGGCGCGCTGGATGGCCTGCTGCGCGGCGCGGTAGACGGCGACGACATCGTTGCCATCGACGGTGACGCCGGGAATGCCGTAGCCCTGCGCCTTGAGGCTGATGTCGGTGACGGCGGTCTGCAGGTGCAGCGGAACCGACTCCGCATAGAGGTTGTTGATGACGACGAAGACGATGGGAAGCTTCTGCACGCCGGCGAAATTCACGGCTTCGTGCCAGAAGCCGAGGCTGGTGGAGCCGTCTCCGGAGAGCGCAATGACGACGTTGGGCTGGCGGCGCATTTTGTAGGCGAGGGCGATGCCGGTGCCAATGTTGAGCTGGGCCGCGATGGTGGACGACGGAGTGATGATGTTGAGCGGGGCATAGCCGCAGTGCGCGGGAGCGGAGCGGCCCTGGTCGGGGCTGGTGCGGCGGCCATAGAGCTGAGCGAAGAGCAGGTTGAGCGGAGTGCCCTTCATGATGTGGGTGATGAAGCTGCGGTGGGAGGGCGCGATGGCGTCCTCGGGGAGCAGATCCATGGTGACGCCGACGGCGGTGGCTTCCTGCCCGACAGCGGCAAAGTAGTTGCCGGCAAAGCGGCCCTGGCGGAAGAGGGTGCGGATGCGCTCTTCGACGGTGCGGCACTTGAGCATGTATTCGTAGAGCCGGCGCAGCGTTGCTTCAGGCAATGGGGGAGCGGCTGGGGTGTGAAGGGACTGTTCGAGTGCGAGCGGGGAGGGCTGTTCCGAGGCTGGCTCCTCGATCCATGCAGTTGCGGTTGCCATTTCTTTATCTCCATTGCCAGCGTAGAGAGGGCGGAAGGCGGCAACAGTAACTTATGTCACTGGGAGGCGGAGAAACGGAGAGATTTTTGCAGCCGGAGGAGAATGGACGCGATTGCCGGCAGGGCTCTTATTTGGAGGTGGATTTTCGTTCGGTGAGGTAATGGCGCAGGGCCACGGCGTTATTGTGCTGCGGATCGCGTGCGCTGAAGACGAAGGTGACGCGTCCCTGGCTGAGGAGTTTCCGCAGATCGTCGACGGCTTGCGGTTGCTGGTCGAGCTCGGCGAAGTAGCGGCGCTGGAATTCTTCCCACTTCTCCGGCTCGTGGTGGAACCACTGGCGGAGAGCGGTGCTGGGAGCCAGTTCCTTCAGCCAATGGTCGAGATGGAGGGCCTGTTTGCTGATGCCGCGGGGCCACAGCCGGTCCACGAGAATGCGCCGGCCGTCGTCGCCGGCAGCCGGTTCCTGAGCGCGTTTGAGGCGGATGTCCATGGTGGTCGAGCTCCGCGTTTGGCGGTGGCCTGCTTTGCAGACAGCCGCGAGACCAGATTACGCCTTGCGGAGGACCCAGGTGGTCATGGCGCGCTGATTCATGACGACGGTGGTTTTGATTGGGTCGGCGAGTTCGCCGACTTGTTCGGTGAGCGAGAGGAGCAGCGCTTCGTCGACCAGGTAGCGCTCGGAACCATCGGGTAGTTTGCAGCGGCGGCCGTGGATGGGCTCGATCTGATTTTCGATGCCAATGGATGTGGCCAGGCGACAGAAGAAGAGTCCGCCGGGCCGGAGGACGCGCAGAGAGCCGCGGAGCATGGCGTGGAAGTGGTCGTCGTCCTGCGCGAAGTGAAGGACGGCGCTGCTGATGACGACGTCGGCGGTCGAGTCTTCAAAGGACATGCGCTCGACTGGCTCGACGCGAAAATTGGATTCGGGAAGCGATGGGGCGAGGGAGCGGGCGAGGGTGCGGACGTTTTCGATGGCCTGGGGGCTGGCGTCGGCGGCGCGGACCTCGTAGCCTTCGCGCAGCAGGTAGACGAGATTGCGACCGGAACCGCATCCGGCATCGAGAATGCTCATGCCGGGCTGAACGCGGCCGCGCAGCAGCTGGTCGAAGAGGTAGATGTCGATCTGGCCGAATTGTTCCTGGAGCGTGGGCATGCTGATGACGATAGCACCCGCGGTGCGCGGAGGGCGGAGCGGTTAGTTGGCGTCTTTCCGGAGCTCTTCTCGCTGGCGCAGGGGCGTGCGATCGATGATGTGGTTCAGGTGGAAGGGATCGACGGGAGCGTGGGTGCGGAACATGATGGCGCCGTCCTCGTCGAGGAGGAGGATGGTAAATTCGCTGACGGGAATGTGGAACTGGCGGCGCACCTCGTCCATCTGCGCCTGAGGCAGGATGGTCCATGGGGCGTCGAGCGGCGGATTGATCCGGCTGCCGTTGGGAGTGATGGGGGTGAAGAGGACGAAGCGGTCCATCATGTCGTCGGCGTCGCCATCGAGGAGGTGTTCCTGGCGGGTCAGCAGCGGATTGGCGGGACTGGGAGCGAATACGAGCAGCGCACGGTAGCAGTTGTGAATGGCGGCAAAGGTTTTGGGCACCACGATGCAGGAGTGGTGAGCCTGCGCGGATGCAGCGCCGGGGAGCAGGAAGAGAGCGATCGAAAGGAAGAAGGATTTCTTCAGCATGGGGGGATCGTTCCGCTGAATGTGAGACGCAGCACGGAGAAAAATGGGATGCCGCTGCCAGGCGGCATCCCATTTTGCTTTGGTACGGATGCTATGCCTTCGTGGGTTCTTCCACGGCGGGTTGCGGGGTGTTGTCCTTCACGACGACGGGATCGAGGAAGGGCATGGCTGCACGGAGTTTCGCGCCGACTTCTTCAAGCTGCAGGCCGGCTTCGTTGCGGCGCATCTGCTCGAAGTTCTTTCGGCCGGTCTTGTTTTCTTCGATCCACTTCTTTGCGAAGGTGCCGTCCTGAATTTCGGAGAGCAGCTTCTTCATTTCCGCGCGGGTGGCATCGGTAACGATGCGCGGGCCGGCGGTGTAGTCGCCGTACTCGGCGGTGTCGGAGATGGAGTAGCGCATGTAGGCGAGACCGCCGCGATACATGAGGTCGACGATGAGTTTGAGCTCATGCAGGCACTCGAAGTAGGCGATCTCCGGCTGATAGCCGGCATCGACGAGGGTCTGGAAGCCAGCTTTGACGAGGGCGGAGGTTCCGCCGCAAAGGACGGCCTGCTCGCCGAAGAGGTCGGTTTCGGTTTCTTCCGCGAAGGTGGTTTCCAGCACGCCGCCGCGGGTTCCGCCGATGCCTTTGGCGTAGGAGAGTGCGAGTTCCTTTGCCTGGCCGGAGGGGTTCTGATGGACGGCGATGAGGCAGGGGACGCCGCCGCCTTCAGTGAAGACTTCGCGGACGCGATGGCCGGGGCCCTTGGGGGCGACCATGGAGACATCGACGTCGGCCGGGGGCACGATGGCGCCGAAGCGGATGTTGAATCCGTGGCCGAACATGATGGTCTTGCCCTGCTTCATGTGCGGGGCAATTTCCTTCGCGTAGGTTTCACCCTGAGAGTGATCGGGCGTGAGGATCATGATGACGTCGGCCCAGGCAGCCGCATCGCCGACGGAAGTGACTTCGAGGCCGGCCTTCTTCGCCTTTTCAACCGATTTGCTGGAGGCGGGCAGACCGACGCGGACTTCCACACCGGAGTCGCGGAGATTGAGAGCGTGCGCATGGCCCTGGGAGCCATAGCCAATAACGGCGACTTTCTTTTGCTGAATCAGCGAGAGGTCGGCGTCGTGATCGTGATACGTCTTTGCCATTTTGTTCCTTTTCTTCTGATTGATTGATTTCGTCCGCACGTGAAGGCGGGGTCTACGGCAATCCTGGTTCTTCGGCCATCAGCTCGTCGCTGACGGCCGCGGATTCTTCTTCGGCCCTGAATTCCTCGGGGGTTTCCACGCCGGGGACGCGCATGGCTTCGAGGACGCGGCTGGTGTGCTGGCCACGGCGCATGACCATGCGTCCGGTGCGGGAGATTTCGAGGATGCGGTCGCCGTTCTCATTGAGGACCTGGATGAGGCCTTCGATTTTGCTTTCCACGCCGGTGATCTCGATCATGAGCGACTCCGGGGCGAGATCGACGATGCGCGCGCGGAAGACCTCGACCAGTTCGAAGACCTGGGAGCGGGTTTTCGGTGTAGCCGCGACTTTGATGAGGGCCAGCTCGCGGGCGACGTGCGACAGCTGACCTACGTCGTCCACCTGCAGCACATTTTCCAGTTTATAGAGGCTGGCGGCGATGCGGTGGCCGGCGGTGGGCGAGGCCTCGCAGACGATGGTCATACGGGAGACGCCGACGCGCTCCGAGTGGCCGACGGTGAGCGAAACGATGTTGATGTTGAGCCGGCGAAACAGCGATGCGACGCGGGTGAGCACGCCAGGCTTGTCTTCCACGAGCGCTACAAATGTGTGCAGCATATTCGCCTCCGTGTCTCCTATTTGTCCTGCGCTGTTTCCACCAGCGGGTTGTTGGGGCGGCGGATCATTTCGTGCAGGGCCGATCCGGCGGGGATCATGGGATAGACCGAGTCTTCCTTCTCGACCAGGAAATTGATGAGGTAAGGGGCCTTGTGGCCGCGGGCGGCAGCGACGGCGGGCATGACTTCGGCGCGGGTGCGCACGGCCTGGCCTTCGATGTTGTGCGCGGCGGCGAGCTTGACGAAGTCGGGGCTGAGCATGGGCGAGGACTGGTAGTTCTTCTCGTAGAAGAACTCCTGCCACTGGCGAACCATGCCGAGATAGCCGTTGTTGACGACGGCAATGTTGATGTCCAGTTCTTCCTGGGCGGCGGTGGAAAGCTCGGCGGCGGTCATCTGGAAGCCGCCGTCGCCGGCGATGACCCAAACGTCTTTCTCGGGACAGGCAGCCTTGGCGCCGATGGCTGCGGGAAGGGCGAAGCCCATGGTGCCGAGTCCGCCGGAGGTGATGAGGGTGCGGGGCTCGTCGTGCTTGTAGTACTGGGCTTCCCACATCTGATGCTGGCCGACGTCGGTGACGACGATGGCTTTGCCCTCGGTGGCGCGCCAGAGGTCGTGCATGACGTGCGCGGCGTAGAGATGGCCGTTGTCGGGAAGGTTGCGAATGTCGCGGACGGCGACTTCGCCCTTGCCCGCCTCGATCTCGCGCAGCCACGCCGATTCCTGCGCCTCGCTGCGGGGAGCCAGATGCGGAAGCAGCGCTTCGAGAACTTCTTTGAGATCGCCGATGAGGGCAACGTCCGCCTTCACGTTCTTGTTGATTTCGGCGGGATCGATCTCGATGTGGATCTTCTTTGCGTTGGGGGCGTAGGTGGAGAGCGATCCGGTGACGCGGTCGTCGAAGCGCATGCCGCAGGCGATGAGCAGATCGGCCTGCTGGATGGCGTGGTTGACCCATGCCTCGCCGTGCATGCCCATCATGCCGAGCGAGAGCGGATGGGATGCGGGGAATCCGCCGAGCCCGAGCAGGGTGGAGGCGACGGGAATCCTCATGCGCTCAGCGAGGGTGCGGACCTGCGCGAGCGCGCCGGACTGCAGGATGCCGTGGCCGGCGAGGATGACGGGCTTCTTTGCGCCGCGAATCATCTCCGCGGCCTGCTGCACTGCGGCGGACTCCGTCTTCAGCATGGGGTGGGGACGATAGGGCCTGGGCGCCGCGGCTTCGAAGTTGAAGTCGGCAACGGCCTGCTGCGCGTCCTTGGTGATGTCCACCAGCACGGGGCCGGGACGGCCGGAGCGGGCGACGAGAAATGCCTCGCGCAGCATCGGGGCCACGTCTTCGGCGCGGGTGACGACGTAGTTGTGCTTGGTGACGGGCAGGGTAATGCCGGTGATGTCCACCTCCTGGAAGGCGTCCGTGCCCAACACTTTGCTGGCGACCTGGCCGGTGATGCAGACCATGGGTACGGAGTCCAGCATGGCGGTGGCGATACCGGTGACGAGGTTGGTTGCGCCGGGGCCGGAGGTGGCGATGCATACGCCGACCCGGCCGGAGGCTCGCGCATAGCCGTCGGCCATGTGCGAGGCTCCCTGCTCGTGGCGGACGAGGATGTGGCGGATGGGAAATTTGCGCAGCGCGTCGTACGCCGGCAGAATGGCCCCTCCGGGATAGCCGAAGACTGTGTCGACGCCTTCACCTTCGAGCGTGGCCCAGAGAATCTCGGCTCCGGTTAAACGTGTGGACTGGTGGTGTTGTTTTTTTGCTGCAGTCATTGGGTCCCCCTGGTGCTAATGCGTAACCGCACCCTGCGCCGCCGAGGAAACAGAGTCGGCGTATTTGCGGAAGACGCC
>DAHVZZ010000008.1:0-2359 GCA_027323785.1 Acidobacterium sp.
TTCAGCTTGATGCGCTGATACCCGGCCTCCAGTTCCTTCTCCACCTCGGCCAGCTGCTTTTCGAGAGTTGTCTGGATCCCGATGGAGACGCCGCAGTCGATGACCTCGCGCGTGCCGCCCAGCAGCCCGGCCAGGGGGAGCCCCTTCATCTGCGCTTCCAGGTCCCATACGGCGTTTTCCAGCGCTGCCTTGGCCATACGATGTCCGCGTACCTGCCGGAAGATCCCCGGGCACTTGCCGCCGTGCTCCGGATCGGAGGCCGCCAGCATGGGCGCCAGTTCCTGGTGCATCACCAGCCAGGCCGTGTCGATGGTCTCGTCGGAGAAGAACGGGTGCTCGCCCGCCACGCACTCGCCCCAGCCGGTCAGCCCCTCTGCGCGAACCTCTGCCAGCAGGATGCGCCGCTCCGTGGTGGTCCCAAAACTGGTCTGAAATGGCTGGATAAGAGGAAGGTGTAATTCGCGCAGGAATATGGCATCGATTCTCATAAAACCCCGGTTTCTTGCAGCCGTGCGAGTTCGAAAATCCCGTTGCCCTCGGCGTCCATCCGGAATCCCGTAACGGCGAGTCCGCGCCCGAAGGCATCCAGAAAACGCCTGCGATTCTCCGCCTGCACCTCCAGCGCGCTGGAGACACGAGTGGCCTTCCAGTCGCTGACGGCTTTGGGAACCATGATTGTCTCCTGAATTGCAGGCGATTTGGATGGAAGCCCTTGCAGAATGGCCTTCACACGCTCCGACTCCATCCACCATTCTGCGTGGAGACGATCCGTGGGAAGCCCGCCCTGCAGTCGAGAAGAGGATACACCATAGAAATCCGGTGAATAGGATCGAACGATCACGCCCAGCCTGTGGATATTGAGGAAAGAATTCTTGATCTCCAGCGGGTCAAAGGTCCATTCCATGAGCGCAATTCCCCGGCCCAGCGCCTCGCGCCGCTGGTACAACTTCAGCGCACGTCCAATGCCTTCATTGCGATACGGCGTTTTCACCGCCAGCATGTGCGAGTGCAGATAGGCCGCCGGCTGGCCTGCTCCGCCCTGCTTCACTCCCGGCAAAGCCAGAGCAAATCCCACCAGTTCTTCGCCCTCAAATGCTCCCATCACCTGGCCGCCGACCCGCTGCGCCACCACAAATTCCCGCCGCGGGACCACATCTTCCTCCGCCAGCCCCCAGATCTCCTTCTGCAGCTGCACGCACGCGCCGAGTTCGTCGAGGCCCTGGCAGCTTCGCAGAACAATCGCGCGCCGGGTGCGGGTCGTCAGTCGCTCGGGCTTGGGGCCCGCTGCTGGGGATTCTGTCACGGCCGCTGCTCCGCCGCTTTGCTGCCTGTCCACAGGGCCTCGAGTTGGTCGGGCTGCAGTTCCTCCAGCGGACGCTCGCTGGCCGCCTCCATGGCGGCAAAGCGCCGCCGGAACTTCGCATTGGCATCCCGCAGCGCCAGTTCGGGATCGACCTTCAGGTGACGCGCCAGATTGGCCATCGTGAAGAGCAGATCCCCAAGCTCCTCCGCCGCCAGCTCCCGGTTCCCGGCATCGATCTCCGTCTCCAGCTCCGCCGTCTCTTCCCGCAGCTTGGCCATCACGCCGTTCACGTCGGGCCAGTCGAAGCCAGCCTTCGCCGCCTTCGATCCGATCTTTCCCGCCTCGGCCAGCGCCGGCATCGCCCGCGAAACGCCTTCCAGCCGCCCCTCACCTCTTCCCTGGGACGCTTTCTCCAGCTTCTTGATCTCATCCCAGTTGCGCAGCACCTCAGCCGCGCCGATCCCGGCCGTCTCCAGGTTCTCCGCGCGATTGCCGGCCGCCGCCGCTGCCTCTTCCCCGAACACATGCGGATGCCGCCGCACCAGCTTGCGCTTCAGCCCTTCGATGACGTCGGTAATGGAGAAATGCCGCGACTCATCGGCCATCTCCGCGTAAAAGAGCACCTGCAGCAGCAGATCGCCCAGCTCATCGGAAAGATCCGTCCAGTGCTCGCGCTCAATGGCGTCCAGCACCTCATAAGTCTCTTCCAGCGTGTATTTCCGGATGCTCGAAAAGGTCTGCTCGCGGTCCCACGGGCAGCCGCCCGGTCCCCGCAGCCGCGCCATGATCGCAACCGCCTCGGCAAACAGCTTTCCGGCCGGCGAGATTTGCTGGCTGCGCTCCGCGTCTTTTTCAGCCGCCATAGCTCCACTCTACAACGGCCGCCCTCATTCCCGGTTATGCTTGCAGTGGTTGACCGGCAGCAGTCAGCCTGCTTCTTACAGATCGCAATCGGATGCCTGCCTTCAATCCCATCACGGCCATCTTCGTCGCCCTCTTCGGCCTCGCCTTCGGCAGTTTCCTCAATGTCTGCATTGCGCGGCTGCCGCGCCGGCA
>DAHVZZ010000027.1:0-1713 GCA_027323785.1 Acidobacterium sp.
CTACAGCGCCAACACATCGCCGCGTTCCCAGGGATTCACCCATGGCGGGGTGATGAAGTTCCGCGATGCCGCGGCCCTGCAGTCGTACTTCACCCATCCCGTGCATCAGGAGCTGGTTGACTGGCTCATGCCGCTGCTGGCCCTGGCGGCGGAACTGGATTACGAGTTGTAACGGCAGCTCGCACGCGGAACGTGGAAGCGCTTCAGGCCAGCGCCATGTTCAGATTATTGATCGCTTCGTCGATCTCGCCGGTGGTCTTGTAGCCCACCGTGACGCACTGCACGCCGGCATGCCGGAACGCGAAGCGCATCGCTGCCTGGCGCTCCTGATGGTTGAACACACCTTCGCCGGCCAGCTTCATACTGATCACGCCCATGCCTTCTTTGCGGATCTGATGAATGTGTGCGACCACTTCCGGCACATTGCCGAGCCCATTCGCATCGTACTGCTCCGCATCCATGTGGACGCCTTTTTGGTTCACGCGAATCATGGCTACGTCGAGCCACTTGGTGCCGGGGACCTGCCGCAACGCGGGTAGCCCGTGGACCGATGCGCCGCGTTTCAGGACCGCTCCCC
Organism: Acidobacterium sp.; assembly: GCA_027323785.1. GTDB lineage: Bacteria > Acidobacteriota > Terriglobia > Terriglobales > Acidobacteriaceae > Palsa-343. The sequence continues at coordinate 578 of DAHVZZ010000027.1, forward strand.
GCTGCTGGGCGGCGGCGATGCCGTCCTGCCAGCGAAGAGTGTCCTCCGGCCAGGTCGCGGTATGCTGCCAATGCAGCAGCATGATGTCGAAGTACTCCGTCTTCGCGAGCTTGCGCAGTTCGTCGATTTTGACCTGCGGATCGGCGCCATCGCCGGTCGTCACCTTCGACATCAGCCGATAGCTGTCGCGCGGAATTCCCTCCAGCGCGATGCCCAGCATACGGTGCATGTCATCATAGGACTCGGCTGTTTCAAAGAAACGGATGCCGCGATCATAGGCGTAGCGCACCTGCCGCGTGAACTCCGCCTGCCCAAGCGCGCGCTGCACACGTCCGCCCAGAGTGCCCGTGCCGAAGGCGAGGCGAGTGACCCGGATGCCCGAGTGGCCCAGTTCCACCCAGTCTGTCGCAGTCTGCGGCTCGGCCTCGAGCGGCGCACCGGAGACGCTGAACAACGCACCGGCGGCCAGGCCGGTCTTCAGGAAATCTCGTCTGGAGTAGGGGCTCATACGATCTCCTCCGATACGCGCAGGCTATCACAAATCCGGGCCGGTGGAATCCCGGTCCATGTCTCGTACCAGGGGTCCACCTGAGCCAATCAGCACGCCAGCAGGGCGACCTTCGCAGGGCAATTCAGGAGCGGACCATCCTCTGGCGAAACCATTCCGCCAGTTCCGGCTCACCGCAGGTACCGGCGGCGACCGCCTCCATCCTCCGCAGGGCATCTGCCGGATCGAAGCGCAGACGAAATCCATTGTCCGCCAGAAACAAACGCGCAGACACCCAGGCGGTGCGTTTGTTGCCATCTGCAAATGCATGGCATCGCGCCAGGGGGCGCATATGCGGCGGCCAGGGCGGCTGCATCCGGCGATTTGTAGGCTGCAAGGTCGGGTGGATGGGCAAATGCCGCTTCCACGCGACCGGAATCCAGCACTCCGGAGAGTCCCCCATGCTGGGCAATCTGGCGATCATGGATTGCATAAAGAACGCTTTTTGCAACCCATCGCCAACACTTCACCGGGACAGCGCCTTCAGAACGTCCCGATCATCGTGCATGATGTCCTCCGCAAGTTGAATCTGGCTCTCGAACTCGGGGTCGTAGGGCGTGAGCCGGTAACCATCCGGCCCTTCCGTCAG
>DAHVZZ010000029.1:0-1642 GCA_027323785.1 Acidobacterium sp.
AGCATTTTCAAATCAAGTGTGAACAAAACTCTGGGTGCCCCATCCTTTGTGCGCCATTTGCACAAAGGGTGGGAGAGCAGGACTCTTTTCCCGACCGTCAACACCCTGACTGAAAATGCTCTATCGCCGCAACAAGGCGACGGGTACGGTCTGCGAAGCCACATTCGCCGGTCCGCTAAATGTTGCCGCCCCGGCGAGGGCAAGCCGCAGCGCGCGGCCGGGAAAGATTCCCAACGCAAATACAGCCAAGACCAGAATCGCCATTCCCAGCACGAATGCGGGCCGCGCATGGGCCGTGTCCGCCTCACGAGGAGGCTCCGCGGGAACCATATACATCTGTCCCAGCAGACGCAGGTAATAGAACGCGGCCACGCCGCTGTTCAACAGGCCCAACACTGCCAGCCATGCGTTGCCGGAACCGATCGCTGCCGTGAAGACATAAAACTTGCCGAAGAATCCCGCAGTGAAGGGAATTCCAATCAGCGAAATCAGAAAGACGGCGAAGGCAGCGGCGGCCACGGGATGGCGCCGCGCGATTCCAGAATAATCGCTCAGGTTGGTGCGGGCTTCGTTGTAGCCGGAAAGATAGCTGATGATGCCGAATGCGCCCACATTCATCGCCGCGTAGGCAGCGGTGTAGAAGCTGGCGGCGGCAATCCCCATGGGAGCCAGCGCCGTGAATGCAACCAGCAAATACCCGGCGTGCGCAATCGAAGAATATGCCAGCATGCGCTTCACATTGCGCTGCGTGAGCGCGCCCAGGTTGCCGATCGTCATCGACAGCACGGCCAGTATCCAGACCAGCGGCATCCAGACGTGCGTTGCCGTTCCGAATGCGCCATACGTGATGCGTAGCAGCACGGCAAAGGCCGCTGCCTTCGGCGCTGTGGACATCAGGCCAACTACCGGCGCGGGCGCGCCTTCGTACACGTCCGGCGTCCACACATGGAACGGGGCCAGCGATACTTTGAAGCCCAGGCCAATCAGCATCATGCCGAAGGCGACCGTCAGCAGCAGCGGCGAGGCCCCGCCAGCGACACCTTTCGCAATCTCATCAAGGTTGGTCGAGCCGGTTGCGCCGAAGCACAGCGCGATGCCGTACAGGAAAAATGCGGTCGCGAAGGAACCCAGCAGGAAGTATTTGATCGACGCTTCCGGGCCGGTCGCGCTGCGCTTGCGATAGCCGGCCAGGATGTAGGTGGAGATGGAGGAAATCTCCAGGCTGATGAAAACCATCAGCAGCTCGACGGAGCAGGTCATCAACATCATGCCGGTCGCGCCGAAGAGAATCAGCGCGTAATACTCGCCGACATAGCTGGTGTGCCCTTCAAAATAATCGAGCGAGATCAACAGCGTGACCAGAACGATGCCGCCGATGACCAGATGAAAAAAAACGCTGAACGCATCCGACTGCACGGTGCCGAAGAACGCCGTTCCCGCAGGGAGCAGCAGTTGATAGACGCTGGCCGCGATGGCTGCGAGGGTGCCAAGGATTGCGACAAGGCCGAGCGGTTTGCGGCTCGTTTTTGGCTTCAGCACTGCCTCGATCAGCATCACCAGCACGCCGGTCAGCGTCACCAGAATTTCCGGCAGAATCCGCAGCGCGGGAGAAACGGCGATCATCGATGGAGTCATCGGCTCA
>DAHVZZ010000033.1:0-3840 GCA_027323785.1 Acidobacterium sp.
GAAGCTCGTTTCCTTCGATGCTAACGCGGTGGGTGGGGAGAGTTCCGGTCCGCAGCGCAAATGTGGCTGGTGATGGGTGTGGGAGGTATCGGCGAGGCCAGATCGGCGAGGCGGAGGCGATCCGCATTTTGCTGTATACGCCGTAGACTGAATCGTGGTATACGTCGTATACATGGCTGAGACTTCGACAGCGAAGAGGATTGTGGCGGCGGCGGGCAGGCTGCTGCGCCAGGAAGGCGCGGAAGGCGTGACGATGCGGCGTGTGGCGACGGCTGTGGGGATCACTCCGATGGCGGTCTACCGGCATTTTGCGGATCGCGACGATCTGCTGAATGCGCTGGCGGATAAGGGGTTTGAGGAGCTGGCGGCGCGGGTGGCGGCCATGATTCAGGCGGAGGACGCGGAAGAGCGGCTGATGCAGAATCTCGATGCGTTTCTGGATTTTGCTCTGGAGAAGCCGCGGTTGTTCGAGCTGATGTTTCTGGTGCGGCGGAAGGGGGCGCGGCAGTTTCCGGGAGACTTCCAGGAGGGGCGATCGCCGACGGCGCGGTTTTCGGCGGAGGCGCTGGAAGCCGGGATGCGGCAGGGCGTATTTCGGCGGGACGACGTGTGGGAGATCGCGTTTGAAACGGGAGCGATGCTGCAGGGGCTGGTGATGCTGTACCAGGGCGGGCGCGTTGGGACCTCGGCGGAGGAGTTTCGGGCTCTATGCCATCGGGCATTCAGGAGATATCTGCATGGAATACGGAAATAGGTGGAGGCAGGCTGGGGTGGCGCTGGCGGCATTTGCCGCGACAGCGGCGCTGGTGTTTCTGGGCAATGGACTGATGCCGCGGTGGCCGCTGATGTGGTTTGCGCCGTTGCCGGTGCTGCTGTTTGCGCTGCGCCGGCCGGCATGGCAGGCGGGGCTGGCGGCCGGCGGCGCATGGCTGGTGGGCGGGCTGAATCTGTGGAGCTACCTTCGGGTTGTGGGCGTGCCGCGGATGGGATGGCTGTCCGGCTTCGGAACGGAGGCAGTAGTGTTTGCCGCGGGGGTGCTGCTGACGCGCGCGCTGGCGAAGCGGGGAGCGGTATGGACCGCGTGGATGGCGCTGCCGGCGCTATGGGCGGGGTTCGAATATGTGTCGAACCTGACGACGCCGAACGGATCGGCGGGCGCCACTGCGTATTCACAGCTGAACTTTTTGCCATTTCTGCAGACGGCTTCGTTGGCGGGTCCGTGGGGCATGAGCTTTGTGATGATGCTGTTTCCGACAGGACTGGCGCTGGCGATTCATCTGTGGAGCGGGAAGCGCGGGCGGGCGCTGCGGGTGCTGGGAGCAACGCTGGGCATCGTGGGGGCGCTGCTGACTTTTGGAGCGGTTCGGCTGGCGATTCCTCAGCGAGGGCCGGAGGTCAAGGTGGGGCTGATCGCTTCGGATGCCAATGGCGGGGCGTCGGTGGAGCGGCCTGGCGCTGCGACGGAGAAACTGCTGGAGGAGTATGCCGCTCATGCGCGGCAGCTGATTGCGCAGGGAGCGCAGGTGGTGGTGATGCCGGAGCACCTGGGCGTTATTCCGGATTCGGACGTGGCGCAGGTGGACGGGATCTTTCAGCCGATTGCGGACCAGACGGGCGCGGTGCTGGTGGTGGGCGTGGCGCGGGTCGGCGCCTCGGGAAGGCACAACCAGGCGCGCATCTATGCGCCGGATACGGCGGTGCGCACGTACGACAAGGAGCATCTGCTGCCGCCTTTTGAGACGAGCCGGTTTACTCCGGGAACGAAGCGGCTGGATTTCGACGCTCCGGGGACGGCGTCAAGGCCGGGCGCGGGCGAGACGTGGGGTGTGGCGATCTGCAAGGACATGGACTTTACCGAGCCGGCGCGGAGCTACGGACGCGCGGGCGTGGGGCTGATGCTGGTGCCGGCCTGGGATTTCAACGTGGACGGGTTCTGGCATGGGCACATCGCGGTGATGCGCGCGGTGGAGGATGGGTTTAGCCTGGTGCGCTCGGCGCGGAACGGGCTCCTGACGGTGGCGGATGACCGCGGGCGAATTCGCGCGGAAAGGGCGAGCAGCGCGGCTCCGTTTGCGATGCTGCTGGCGGAGGTGCCGGCAGGGCACCAGGGAACGCTGTTCCAGATGCTGGGAGACTGGTTTGGATGGGGCGCGCTGCTTCTGCTGGCGCTGGTGCTGGGGCGTCTGTGGGTGGTGAGCAGGGCCAGGTCCGAAGTGAATGCCCGGTGAGGGGACGCAGGCGAAGCGCGGAGGGGCGACGAAACGAGGATGGAGAGAAGACGCTGAATTGGAGAGCAGAGTCTCCATGCGTGCCTGTGAGAAAGGCCGCTTTCGCGACAGAGATGGGGCGGGAACCGAGTGAGAAGAAGACCGCCAGTGTGCCGCATCGGAGCGGAGATTTCAAGCAAAATCGACAGGCGGATCGTTGCACAGGGAAGAGTGCAGAATGCTGAGGGGTGCGTAATTCCTGGACGTGAGGGACATATGAACGGGAAATGCACAGGGTTATTCACAAAACTGTTGAAAACATCCGGCGGTCGGAGCGGAGGGGCCTGGGCCAGAGCGCGGCGCCGGGCGATATGAGGCGGCGGCGGCGCGACGGCGGGGAGAAAGGGCCGCTGCGCTACAATTTTTAACAGCCGTCTATTACAGACGGGGCTGAGGAAGGCGTCGCACACGCGTGACTCAGCAGCGCGCGACCCGAAGATTCCGTAGCAGAATTCCGAACCAGAATTCCGAACCAGAATTCCGAACCGAATTCGGAGCCGAATTTGGAGCCGAATTTGGAACCGGGGTTCGGAACGTTTCCGAACCCAGAACTTCGTATCCGGAACTCCGAAAACAGAGCTCCGGAGCGATCGAACAGCAGCGACTGCCTCCGAATCCGGAGGGCACAAAGGAACATCTCAGAAGCTAAATGGCAATCGAGGAGAAGACTGCAAAGGCGTCCGCCGCGGCCAGCGGGAAGAACGGGCATTCGCTGATCAGCGATGCGAAGTTCCGTCAGCTTTACGGGCTGACGCTGCGGTTGTCGGCCGGGCCGGGAGCGGATGGAGCGGTGGGGAACATTGGCGGGCGCGAGGCGGCGCTGGCCGGGGCGCTGGCGGATTTGCGCGCGGGCGACTGCGTGATGGCCGAGCAGGGCTCCGCGTTGCTGAAGCGGCTGAGCGGCGAAGTTGCGGCGCAGGTGCGGGCCACGGGCGGAAAGGACTCGGTTGAGCTGCTGGTGAACGCGCTCAGCCGGGCCATGGAGGATCGGCTGCTGGAGAATGGCCGGGTGACGGTGGTCTTTCTGCCGGAGAAATCGGACGGTGTGCCGATGGCGCAGGCGCGCGCGGCGGCGGCCGGAGCCAAACTGCCGGTGCTGTTTGTGGACGAGGAATCGGAAACGGCGGCGGCGAAAGCCGGGGCGCGGCGCGGGCGCGGGGCGGCGAAGAATTCCGCAAGCTCCATCGGGAATGGCGTGTGGATGCCGGAGATTGCGGTGGACGCGCAGGATGTGATCGCCATGTACCGGGTGGCGCATGAATCGATTGCGCGGGCGCGGCAGGGCAGCGGGCCGACGCGGATTGTATGCACGAAGTGGCAGCCGGCGCTGCGCGGGAAGAAGCAGGCGGCGCAGGCGGGAGCCGTGGAGAAGCTGGAAAGCTGGCTGGCGTCGCGAGGATTGCCGGCCGGGGAGTGGCGGCGGGAGATTGCCGCGAAGGAAACGAGACGCGGCTGAGGCGGAGAGCCGAGGCGGCGGAGATTTGCGCAGCAGAGAATCGAGGGAGTGATGACAACGAAAGCGGACGTTCCCGTACTGAGCGATTTTTCCCAGGAGCTTCGGGAGTGGATCGAA